>JAJZVZ010000160.1 GCA_021846945.1 Acidobacteriota bacterium
CCTTCATCGTTCTGGCCTCACTTCCTATCTATTTATTCTGCCTTGCGAGCTTGTCCTTGCGAAGGCTGCGCTGCAGTTGCATCGAGAATTGGCGCTGCTCTGCCTTCAATGGTTCTGCCCGGAGTGCCTTGGAGGTCGAAGACAATGACATCATTCTCACCCTTCCGAAGCCACGGTCCGGGGAGGTAGAGAGTTCGCTGTGGCCCGATGTTCCAGATGCGGCCCAGCGGATGGCCGTTCACCCAGACAAAGCCCTTGGTGAAACTGCCGGTGTCAAGAAAAGTGTCGCCAACCCGATCGACATGCAGAGTGCCGCGATAGAAGCAGGCTCCGGTGCAATCCGCCGCGCTGAATGGGAGCTTTTCCGGATCAGTCATGGGAAGGGAATAGATTTGCCATCCGGTGAGCGGTCTGCCTGCCAGCGTAACTTGTTTCGTGATGCCCTGGCGCTCGCCGCGGATGGCTAGCGAGAAGTTGACCCGGCCGCTGTTTTCGACCAGGATGTCGAGGCGCGTGTTGTGGCCCTTCAGATCGACGGGAAGACGATTTTGATTAAGGCGCCGGTCCAGAGTGCCGAGGAGTTTCCCGTTGGCGTAGATCTGCGCGTAGTCGTGCAACTCATCGAGGACGAGGTCTCCCTGGACGGGGCCGGGAACAACGGTTCGATAGAGGATGTATCCGTAGGCCTGTCCGATGTCCTCCATGCTCAGGACCTGGGTAGAATGCACCGGTGTGGGCAAGTTGCTCCAGAGAGAGGCCGACTGACGTAACGTGACTTCAGGCACGGCGACTGGGGCGGGAACGGGGGGTACGGGAGGCGGCGTGATCCCGGTCGCCTTGGCGATGACGTCGCGAAACAGGTAGTACTTCTTCGTGGGATGGCCACTTTCATCGAGCGCGGCGTCGTAATCGTAGCTGGTGACGTCCGGCTCATATTTGCCGTTGTTCATGTTGGCGCCGTTCATCCAGCCAAAACTGGTGCCGCCGTGAAACATGTACATGTTGAGTGAGTAGCCCTGCTGGAGCATCCAGGCAATCTCATCGGCCTGCTGCTGGGCATTGGTGGTGTGGTGCTTTTCGCCCCAGTGATCGAACCAGCCGTCCCAGTACTCGCCGGTCATGAAGGGGCCGTTGGGACGAAGGCGATGGAGTGTCGCAAAGCCGTGCTTTGCGTCGCCGGGACCGAAGTTGATCACGGCTGGCAATTCCGGCAGGGCTCCGTTGGGTATCTGCGCAGGACCGTCAGCGGTGTAAAGGAGCGCCTTGGTAAAGCCGGCATCGAGGATCGCGTGGTGAATCTGCTCCATGTAGGCATGGTCGCTGCCGAAGGAGCCATACTCATTTTCGACCTGGACGGCGATGATCGGGCCGCCATCGCCGATCTGTAGAGGGGCAAGCTCCTTGCCGAGCCGCATGAGCCAGCGCTTTGCCGGGACCATGAATCTGGGATCCGTGCTGCGCACCACAATGCCACGCTGCTTGAGGAGCCATGCAGGATAGCCGCCCCACTCCCACTCCGCGCAGGCGTACGGCCCGGGCCGGAGAATCACGTACAGGCCCTCCTGCTGCGCCTCGCGGATGAACTCAGCCACATCGTACTGGCCGGAGAAGTCATATACGCCGGGACGCGGCTCATGTACGTTCCAAAAGACGTACGTGGTGACGGTATTGAGGCCCATGGCCTTGGCCATCCGCAGGCGCGCGCGCCAGTAAGCGCGTGGAACGCGCACATAGTGGATGGAACCGGCGATGATCTGGAAGGGTTTGCCGTCAAGGGCAAATTTTCCGTTTTCCACTCGGAAGGAGTGAGATGCGGGCGCCTCTTGCGCGCCGGAGGGATGTCCGAAAGAGGCAATGAAGACAAAGAGAACAATGAGCTTAATTACATTCTTCATCGAAATAGCAAAGGCCGATGTCGAAGTGGCCCGAAATCCCTTTCAAGGCGGCGAGCGATCGGGCTTGGCTTTGAAGAAAGCCTATCCGGGACAGCGCGCCGTGAACTCATCATAGGTTAATGGGGCCGGGCCAATGTGTTCAAACACAATATTGAAGGCGAAGGATGCGTGTGGACCCAGCACCGCGGCCTGGCGGTGTTCCCAGGCGGCGGTCAGCGCGCCCCAGGGGGCAACAGTGGGTTCAAATGCTATGGCGTACTGGCGCGGCAGAGACTCATCTTCAGGCCAGCCCCCGTAACACATCCAGAGGCCAACGAAGGGTAGTTTTTGCGGATCGAAGCGGACGGCGATCCCCTGACGACTGCGCGTCCGGTACAGCCCGCACCAGCCGGAGTGCAGTGGGCCGGGGTAGATCATCTCCGCTGTTCGGTCGGAGACAGCGCCGGTGCGGCTGAGATCGACGGTCGAGGCAGTACCCTGTGGCCGGGGCCAGTTGATGATAGCGCCTCGGGGGCCAAGGCGGTTATTGCGCGAGCCTTCCAGGCGCCCGACGCAGACTTCAGGCGGCAGAAGAATGCGGTCGCCTTCATCAATCGCAAGCAGGGGGTGCGCTGCGTAGTGGAAAGGAAGCTGCGCGTTGCTGAGATTGGTGATGCGATAGCTGATGGTCAGTGACGAGGAGTGCAGGCGCAGGCTCTTCTGGAAGAACAGTGGACGGCTGTAGCCGGTGGCAGCCAGCGATACGGAATCGCCCGTGGGAGCGGCCGTCACGGCCCAGTCAAGACGCCAGAAGTCGCCGTGGTCAGGAACCGGCCCGCCGGGGGCATCCGGACCACAAAGAGTCACGGTGGGAAGGCACTCATCCATGCCAGCGCAGGCGGATTTTTCGAAACGGTCCCAAAGACCGAGGGATTCGGGCCGATCATATGGGGTAGCAGGTTGTAGAAGGAATTCAGTCTGCGATTGTATGTCGAGGATGGAGGCGATTCGCGCGCCCTCGCCCGGCATGACCCGAACCCGCAGGCGTTCGTTATGAAGTGTAATCATGTGGGAGGATCAATGACCTGCGACGATCATACAGGCTGAGGGGTCTTTCAATTGGCGTGCGCTGTCCATCCGGCATGGGACAGAAGCTCCCTCACCAGGATGGGATCACGAAACGCCTCCGTACCACCAGGGCGCTGCGTCGACAGGGCGGCGGCGCGATTGCCAAATGCCGCGCAAGCTTCAGGGCCTTCGCCGCGCAGCCACGCGGCCAGGAATCCAGCGTTGAAGGAGTCGCCGGCGCCAATGGTGTCGACAGGCGTGACGGGCTGAGCCGGGATGAGCGAGCGCTGATTTCCTGCCTGGACCAGGGCGCCGCGTCTGCCGCATTTCACGGCTACGAGTGGGATGCGCTTCGCGAGCACTTCGATGGCGCTCTCGGCGTCGGATGTGCCGGTTATGCGGCAGGCCTCGTCATCATTGGGCAGGAAGATATCGACGAGGCCGAGCAGTTCGTCGAGTGGATCGCCCCAGCGGCCGTCGGGATCGTCGTTGGTATCAAGCGAGAGGGTGAGGCCACGGGCCTTGAGCTGGCGAAAAATCGCCGGCAGGCTGGGCTGAAGGGCTTTGTGGAGAAAGAGCGACGAGAGATGGAAATGCCGTGCTGAAGCCAGGTAGTCAAGGTCGAGATCTTCGGCCGACATCTCGAACATGGTTCCCGGATAGGTGAGTATGTGGCGTTTACCCGCGTGGGTGAGCAGGATGGTGACACCCGTGGATGCACCACCTGAGACGCGCTTGACGCCGCTGAGGTCAACATTTTGTTCGGCCAGACGGCCGAGGGCGATTGCGCCGAGCGGATCGTCGCCGAGGCGCGTGATGAAGCCGGCGCAAACTCCCAGCGCGGCTAGATTGTGGGCAAGGATCGCCGAAGAACTGCCCAGGGTCAGGCGAAAATCGCTGGCCAGCAACTCCCGCTCCAGCGGCATTGCTTCCGGCAGGCCGTAGAGGATAAGGTCCAGGTTGATTTCGCCGGCGATGGTGACATCGAAGCGGTTCTTCATCGGGCTCTATTCTGCGAGTGTAACAACGCGGCTGAGGTTGCGCGGAGAATCGGGATCGAGTCCTTTGCGCAGCCCCATATAGCTGCCGAGCAACTGCCCCCAGACGACATAGACAACCAGGCGCGCGAGTTCAGGCACTGGCAGAGCAAGTTCGATGGCAAGATCGGCGGAGGCGCGAATCTCCGGGCTCAGCCGGTTGGCGATGGCCATGGTGCAGGAGCCAAGGTTCTTCATCTCCAGCAGCACCGCGCTTTCTTCCGCATAGCCGCTCTCAGAGAGCAGCCCGCCTACCAGCGTCTTCTCCGAGACGATGGACTTGGGCCCATGCCGGAATTCCAGTGTATGGAAGAACTGCGCGTAGCTTGACGAAGATTCCATCACCTTCAAGGAGGTTTCGGATGCGATAGGATAGAGCGCGCCCTGGGCAAGAAAAGTCACATCGTCAAAGCTGCGCTCGGCAAACTTCTCGATTTGCGGCCGCCATACGGGCAGCAGATCGGCCAGAGCGGCGGGAAGGGCATGCAGCGCATCGATGAAACGATCCTCACCCGCCAGCCGCGCCGCGAGATATTGAAGTGCCATGAGCATGGACGTGAATGAAGAGGTCATCACCGTGCTCTCTTCTTTCACCGGAAGATGGATCGTGCGGGGCGTAAGCTGGGCCAGCTCGTTACCGTCACATGTGATGCCGAGAAATTCGATACCTTTGCTCTGGAGAACTTCAGCGACCTGCAGAACCTCGGACGTATGGCCGGAGCGCGAGATCAGCACGGGAAAAATTGAGGCGTCGCGAACAGGCATTACGAGGCTGGGAAAGAGAAGGAATTCAGAAGCAGGAACGGCGCGAGCCGACAAACGGGTCAGTTCGGTGAAGGAAGCGGCCGCGCCCTGGGCGAGATAGTAGCTGGTCCCGCAGCCGATGAAGATCCACTCATGCGTGCGCGGGTCCTTGCCGCTGGTTAACGCATCAAGGCCGAGTGAGTCCAGCGCCTGCAGGCACGTCCGCCACACATCAGGCTGATTGAGGATTTCGTGAAGGGTTTTTACTCCGCGTTTCATTCTCGCTCCGTAGCGCTGCGGCTGCTCCAAGTTAATGATTACCACTGATTTGCTTGTTGAAGATCGCGGGATGAATGATACTCTGAGTCGCTCACCGCAAACAAACGAAATTGTAACATAGAGAAAGATGGATATATGGAAACAAAAAAATACATCAGGAGAAGCGCTGCTCCGGCCAGTGTGATTTTATTTGCCCAATGGACTCGATCTTTGCCAGATGGTTCACAGATCCGGTTTCGGCTGCCTTCTCGGTCTGCTGAATCCCCCTTACCGGCCCCGTGCTTACGACTGGTCGCCAGAATGCATCAAAGACATGAGCACAGTGAACTTACGACGATTCCAGAACTGAAGTCCTGCGAGGTTGCTGACTCCGGGGGAGAGGGTTTTTCATGAGGATCGTTTTTGCTGCTTCCGAGTGTGCCCCGTTTGCCAAAAGCGGTGGGCTGGCCGACGTGGTGGGCGCGCTGCCCCGGGAGCTTGCTCAACTCGGCCACGAGGTGACGGTGTATCTGCCCTTGTATGCGGCGGTGCGGCAGCATATCGAGGGCGAGTGGACGTATGCGGTGCGCTCGCTCACGATTCCCTTCCGCGGTTACAACCGCTTCGCGGGGATCGTCGATGGCGGCACGGCTGCCGGGGTCAAGTATTACTTTGTAGAATGTCCGGAACTCTTTGACCGGCAGGAACTTTATGGCCCGAGAGGGAATGATTATCCGGATAATGCCGAGCGCTTTGGCCTGTTTTGCCGGGCAGTGATTGAAGCGGCCAAGCAACTTGGCGTTCCACATGTTTTTCACGTGCACGACTGGCAGACGGCGCTGATTCCGGTGTATCTGCGGACGGTTTATGCGGGCGACCCGGTGCTGCGGGGGGTGGCTTCGGTGCTGACCATTCACAATGCCGGCTATCAGGGCCGGTTTCCGCCGGCAACGATCGAGCAACTGCTGTTTCCCTGGGAGATCTTCACCATGGAGAAAGTGGAGCACTATAACAGCTTCAACTTTCTCAAAGGCGGGATCGTGTATTCCGATCTGCTGACCACGGTGAGCCGGAGATACGCCATCGAGATTCAAACGCCGGAGTATGGCGAAAGGCTGGAGGGCGTGCTGCGGCAGCGGGCCGCGGACCTGCGCGGAATTTTGAATGGCGTGGACTATGCAGAGTGGGATCCGGCGGCGGACGTGAACCTGGCGGCACATTACACGTCCGCAGATCTGGCGGGCAAACGCGTCTGCCGTGGGGATCTGCTGCATGCCTTCGGTCTTGAGCATGTGGCCGAGACGACGCCGGTGATCGGCATCCTGTCGCGGTTTGTCTCGCAGAAAGGCCTCGACCTGGTAACACAGATTGCCGGGGAACTGATGCGGCGCGATGTGGCCGTCGTGGCATTGGGTACGGGTGAGCCGGTGTACGAGCAGTTCTTCCGCGATTGGGCGCCTGAGAATCCGGGTAAGGTGGCCGCGCAGATTCACCAGGACGAAGCGCTGGCGCACAAGATCGAGGGCGGCGCCGACCTGTTGCTGATGCCCTCGCGCTATGAGCCTTCGGGGCTGAACCAGATCTACTCGATCAAGTACGGGACAGTTCCGGTGGTGCACGCTACCGGCGGGTTAGATGACACCATCGAGGAATGGGATGCAGAGCAGGGAACAGGTACGGGCTTTAAGTTCGGGCGCTACGATTCCGGGGATCTGCTGGCGGCGATTGACCGCGCTTTGGCGGTTTTCCAGGACAGGGAGACGTGGCAGCGACTGATGCGCAATGGAATGGCGCGCGATTTCGGCTGGGAGCGGCCTGCGCGCGAGTATGAGGAAGTGTATGCGGAGGCGGTGCGGCGGCGGGCGTGAGGATGTGTCACACGCATGACGGATGCTTTCGCCGACAATCGCTCCGATCGGCTCCGGGCAGACGTGGCAGCCGGGCGATCTTCGTGGTTTGCGCGATCAGCCGTAGACAAGGTGGCAGTAGAGAAATTGTTGCGTGGTTCCGAAGGGAGTCTGGTGCTCCACCACAGCTTGCTGCGCGAGCCGAAAGTCCGGACCCAGCACGCAAAGCAGCGCATCCGCATCATAGCGCTGCGTTACAAGCCCGCTGCACTTTTGCGGACCTTCAGGTCCGAAGGTCGCCATCAGGACGTGACCTCCGGTCTTGAGAGCCGAGGATAGCTGGCGTACATACGCGGACCGCCGCTCGACATCGGTGAAGAAGTGGAAGACAGCGCGGTCGTGCCATAGATCGTAAGCGCGCGCGGGCAGTGCAACTTCAGTCAGATCGCCCACAAGCCAATTGACGCTCTTTGCAGCCGAGCCAAGCCGGTCTTGAGATTTTCGGATCGCGGCCCCGGCGACGTCCAGAACGGTCAGCGCGCAATATTGCCGGTCCAGCAGATCATCGACCAGCGTGGATTCGCCGCCGCCCACGTCGATGATCGAAGCCGAGCGATCGGGAGCCGCTTCCATGATCCAGTCGAGTGAGGTTTCAAGATGAGGCTGGAACCAGCTAGTCTCGCCCGGAGTTTTGGTCTGATAGATACGTTCCCAATGCTCCTGCGTGCTCATGGGTTTATCGTAGCGCTGGCGGGAGAACCTGCTCCCGCGTCATGCCGGAATTCTCGCGCCTAGATCACGGCCGAGGCAAGCGCAAATTCTTCTTCCAGTGCGCTATAGGCTGCAACATACCGCGGGTTCTTCTTCGACTTCTTGAAAGACTCGTCCACGGGGATGAATTCGGCTTCATTGAACCTCCAGGCGCAGGCCCCCGATTCCCCGTCCCGTGAATCAGGGTGTCAGCTTGCCAAGGCCTCCTCGACGGCCTCTGGATGACGGGCAATCACGGTGAGATAGGCTCGTGCGGCGCGGTCCGGGCGGCGCCGCCCCTGTTCCCAGTCCTGCAGGGCGCGCGGGTCGAGGGCAAACCGGCGCGCAAACTCCGTGCGGCTCAAGCCGGTAGCCGCACGCACGGCGCGCACGTCCACATCAAGCTCCAGGGGGAAACGATGCACTGCCGCAGGAACCGCCTTGCCTTGGGCAATGGCTGCGGCTTCGCGCATGGCTGCGACAAGTTCGTCTGCGACGTTTTTTCGCTTCATGGTTTGACCCTCCGTATCTTTGCAGCCGCCTTGAGCCTGGCTGCAAACGATGAGACCTCATGTTTTTGCTTCGGCGTGAGGTTTGCCTGTTCATTCTTGCCGTAGAGAAAGATGGCGTAGAGCGGGTTATCTTCGTCGAAGAAGTAGTAGATGACCCGCACTCCACCCGATTTTCCCTTACCCCGCGCCGCAAAGCGAACCTTACGCACTCCGCCTGTACCGGGTATCTCATCTCCGGATCGGGGATGGAGCGCAAGGAAGAAAAGCAATTCCTCATGCTCTTCGGCGGAAAGCAGCTTCACTGCCCTGCGGACAAAGGCGCTGGTTTTGACGACCGTCAGCATGGGGATGCTCACGAGAGCGAGTATGCGGCATTGCCGCATGGGTGTCAAGTTCAGACGGCGGCCTCTCCCCGGCCTTCAACCCGAATAAAGCCGCAACTCCGGGTCTCAAAGGCGGAACCTGGCGCACCGAGACTTGTCGATCAAAACCACTTTCTGGAGTTATGTAAAATATTAGTATACAATTTGACAAATGATTCGCGCCCATGATACGGTTTCACCATGGACTTGCTGAAACGCTCTGATCTGCCTGCTTGGCTCCTCGGGAGATTCGCGTCTGCTAGCTCTCTGGCCGCGGCATTGGGCGTAACGCGGCAGACGGCGCACAACCTCATTACGGGGCGAACGAGTCCGAGTGACAAGCATTGCGAGGCGTTGGGAATTATTCCAGCGTTTCTGCTGCCTGAAAGGGAGGCTACGCGAGATATGCAAAGCCTGGATCAATTTCTATCGATACGTCGACACGGTCGTAAGAGGGAGGGCGTAACGGCTGGTGCCGAATTGAGCAAAGCACCTTTGGGCAGCGAGCGTGGCACTGCTATGTGGAAAGGGTTGATCACGGTGACGCGAGCTACAGGTATGCGCGTCGGAGAGATAGATGGAGTGCCCTTTGAATGGGATGACGGGCCGCCTCTTGGTAAGAGTCGGTCTCCACTTTTGAAGTTGGAGCCAGTAGGCGCTCAATTCAAGGAGTTGATGCCGGCGCCCTTTGTTGGTGCACCCAGGAACTGCGTAATTGTCTTTGGATGGGTAGCTACTCTTATGGGATCGCGCAAGCAATCGCCTCCGGATCGGTGGTGGATGCTAACGCTCTCAAGCAATGGCGGCGAGGTCGTATGGGATGTCAACGATGATGAAATCGTTGGTGCCTCCTCCGCTGAGTTGGCGGAGCAAATCGTCAAACAGCTGATCGAGTATCGCGACGAATATGAGAGCACTTAGTCAAAGCGCGGCTGCCTTCTCGTCGTTTCCTCAGTTGTGCTTGCCTTTCCATTCCTCGTAGGGGCCCTGGAAGTCTTCGATCTGGCCTTCGTGGAAGTGCCAGAGGCGTGTTGCCACTTCGTCGATGAGGTCGTGATCGTGCGTGACCAGCAGCACCGTGCCCTCGTAGCGCTGTAGCGCGATGTTGAGCGCGTTGATGGCTTCGAGGTCGAGGTGGTTGGTCGGCTCATCAAAGATGAGGATGTTTGGCTTGGTGAGAATGAGCTTGCAGAAGACCAGCCGCGCCTGCTCGCCGCCGCTCAGCGCCTTGGTGGGCTTAGAGCCTTCCTCGCCGCTGAAGAGCATCTGGCCGAGGATGCCGCGGATGTCTTCGACATGCGCGTCGGGCTTCCAGCGGTGCAGCCACTCGGCCACGGTGAGGCCGTGCTCGATAGTTGAGCCAACGTCCTGCGGAAAGTAGCCGATCTGGGCTTCGTGGCCCCAGAAGACAGTGCCGGAGTCGAGGGTAAAGTCTTTGTCGGCGAGGCCGGGATAGTTGGCAAGCAGGCTTTTGAGCAGCGTGGTCTTGCCGGCGCCGTTGCGGCCCAGCAGGCAGATTTTTTCGCCGCGCAGCACGTTGGCGGTGAATCCGTCGAGAACCTTCAGGTCGCCGTAGTACTTGGTCAGGTGCTTGAATTCGAGGACGTGCTTGCCGCTGGGCCGTGTCTGATCGAAGCGAATGTAGGGGCGCTGAATGTTGGAGCGGGCCAGATCGTTGGTCTGCAGGCGCTCGACTTCCTTGCGGCGGCTGGTGACCTGTGAGGAGCGCGTACCGGCGGCGAAGCGCGCGATGAATTCGTTGAGCTGCGCGATCTTTTTCTCGCGCTGGGCGTTCTCTGCCTCAAGACGCGAGCGGATCTGCGTCTTCGCCATGACCATCTCGTCGTAGCCGCCGGTGTACGTAATGATGGTCTGGTAGTCGATGTCGGCGGTGTGGGTGGTGACGCTGTTCAGGAAGTGCCGGTCGTGAGAGATGACGATCAGCGTGCCGTCGTAGTTGAGAAGGAAGTCCTGGAGCCAGTGAATGGAGTCAAGGTCGAGGTAGTTGGTGGGCTCGTCGAGCAGCAGCGCCTGCGGCTTGCCGAAGAGTGCCTGGGCCAGCAGCACGCGTACCTTCTGGCCACCCTGCAACTCGCCCATCTTGCGCTCGTGGATTTCATCGGGAATGTCGAGGCCCTGCAAAAGGATGGCGGCATCGCTTTCGGCGGTGTAGCCATCCTCGTCGCCGATGGTGCCCTCCAGCTCGCCCAGGCGCATTCCGTCTTCGTCGGTCATTTCGGCCTTTTCGTATATGCGGTCGCGCTCTTCAAGGGCTGCCCACAGCGGCTTGTTGCCCATGATGACGGTATCAATCACGCGATAGGCGTCGAAGGCGAACTGGTCCTGCCGCAGCACGCCCAGCTTGCGTGGGCGAGA
>JAJZVZ010000161.1 GCA_021846945.1 Acidobacteriota bacterium
CTGCCGCCGCTCCCATCACGCCCTTTCCGCCAGCCGTAGCCAGTGCCGCACCTATCACTCCGTTCCCGCCGGCCTCCGCTGCCGCCGCTCCCATCACGCCCTTTCCGCCAGCCGTAGCCAGTGCCGCGCCTATCACTCCGTTTCCGCCTAGCACCGCTGCTGCCGCGCCCATTACCCCTTTTCCACCTGCCGTAGCCAGCGCCGCGCCTATCACTCCGTTTCCGCCTAGCACCGCTGCTGCCGCGCCCATTACCCCTTTTCCACCTGCCGTAGCCAGCGCATAGCTGACCTGCGTGTTACGCACCGTGCAACGGATTCGCAGAATTCGCTGGGCGGTTGCCCTGTGTAGCCACAGTCTTTGTAGATTAAGTGGCTAAGTCTACTGCTAGACTCTAAACATTGGGTCGATGAGTTCGGGTGGACTCCAGCAGTGACTGCAGACATGGCTCTTTTTTACCTGGCCGAAATAGCGGAGGTAGGTGTGTGTGGCCTTCTTCTCTATCGGCGTGTCTGGTCTACGCTTCCCGTTTTCTTCATCTACAGCCTGTGGACGCTGCTGAGCGGTGCAGGAAATTTTCTGATTTTCCGGTATTTGCCCGCGGCTTATTCGACGGCCTACCTCGTTCAGCTGATTGTCGATTCAATCCTCATGTTCGGCGTCCTCGTCGAGGTGGGCTGGTCAATTCTGCGTCCGGCCCGCTCCTCCTTGCCGCGCGGTGCGCTGGTAATGGTCGCCGGTCTGATTCTGGCCGTTGGGATGGCGATCTGGCCCTTTGCTGCGATTCAAACCCTTGTGTATTCCTCGCACAAGATACACGTTGTCGTTCAATTGCAGCAGACCGTTTCGATTCTCGAGATCATCTTCTTTCTTGCGCTGATTGCATGCAGCCAGTTGCTTTCAATCGGATGGCGCGACCGCGAATTGCAGGTGGCCACGGGGCTGGGCTTCTACTCGTTTGTGAGCATGGCAGCCGCTATGCTTCATATGCATGAAACCGCAGTTTCCCAATACCGGCACTTGAATCGGATCGTGGTAGCGAGTTACCTTTGTTCGCTGGTGTATTGGATCGTAAGTTTTTCGCAGAAAAGAGCGGAACGGCGCGAATTTACCCCGGAGATGCAGAACTTTTTGTTGGCAGTGGCCGGCATGGCTCACAGTACGCGTGTTGCTTTGACAGAGTCTGAAAACGCCAAGAAGCAACCGTGGAAAGACCGGTGACCGGGCTGCGCCGGCGCCAGGGAAACATCCGAGGTGAAGCGCATTGAAGTAAGAGGTTCGGTGTGATGATTGACCACATAATCATTCTGGCCGGGCTGCAAGTAGAAGCGGTACTTCTGGTGCTTCTGGCCGGTAAGGGTATTTTCAGGACGATGCCTGTCTTCACGGCTTATATCGGCTGCAGTCTGGGCATTGACCTGATCGGATTCGCGATTGCCAACTACGCTCCCAAATGGTATCTCCACTTTTGCATTGTGAATGCGATTCTCGACGCCGGATTCTTCATCCTGGTTTTGCGGGAATTGGGGATGTGTGTTCTTAGCCACAACCGCGCCACCCCGCTGCCTCGACCTATCGTGTATTTATTGTTTGCGGCGACCGCCCTGGTGATGAGCTCTTTGGGCCGCTGGGGTCTTTTTCCACATCTCACGCCCATCTGGCAACTCCTCGAACATGCGTTTCAGGCAGCAGCCATCATTCAAGCCACCGCTTTTCTGACGCTTGCCTTCTGGACCAGCCTGAAGGGCCTTCATTGGCCGGAACGAGAGTTCCAGGTAGCCACTGGTCTGGGCCTGTATTCGGTTGTGGCGCTGGCTGTAGCGGTTGTGCATACACACCTCCCGCCCGCCGCTCAATATCACTGGGTGGATCTGCTGGGACCGGCCAGCTACCTCGGCATCCTGGTTTACTGGACCGCCTATTTCGCGTTTGAGACCAGAAAGGCGTCCGGCGTCAGGACGGTGGGCGGGCGGCATGCTGCCCGCGATCAAAGTGTGGCTGGATCGCAATCAATTCATGGGCGGGCGTGACCTCCTCTGAGGCACAAATACTGCACCAAGCAGAACAACCGCAGGGAACGTCGCCCCCTGATCTCGCAAATCGGTTCATCTTCTTTCTCGCCACCAGGTAGATACGCGCACGCACATCTGCAACGTCCTGCGATTCTGGGGATGGGGCAGGTTGGGATTCAGCGGTGTGGCGTCGAAGGGCGAGGGCCGCGGAGCCGACCCGCAGCCAGGGAAGCCCTCAAAATCATCCATTTGTTTTATTTTCCTCTCGGACGGCTTTCCCTTTTTTCAACTTTTGTTTCGATAGTACACAATTGCCAGACATCGCTTCGGCAGAACCGCCGACAGGGCAAACTTAGTCGGCCCGATTACTTTGGTGTACGACCCTATTGTTTGCCTTGACCCATTACAAAAGATAGAGTTAGGCGAAAAAAAAATTTGCACAAGTCGAGAATTGTCAGATACTAGTAAGCAAGACAGGAATGTCTATCTGGGGTTGTTTTGCAAGGATTGGATGGCTACTGAATCCCCCTAGAGAGGATTGCAGATGATTTTGCCTTTGGTTCAGATCGCGGCGATTGCGGCTATCGCGCTCTATCTTGGGCGCTGGCGCATGGGTGTTCGACGCAAGAACGCTCAATCATGGGAATCGCTCATTGCCCGTCTCCGCCCCGATTGGAGCGCCCGTGGCTTGAGCGATCACTTCCTTTGGAAAGAGGGACTGAACGCTACACCCGACGACGTATGGCAGCGGATGGAGGGTCCCCGCGGGCTATGGGTGATGTACCAGAACAGCCGCGTGATGCTTGAAATGGCGGACTACGCGGTCAGAAATTGCGACAATGTGGATCGTGTTCTGGTGGAAACTTTGCACAGCGATGCCATGCAGATACGCATGTGCGCTTTGATGGCGCTGGCTCAGTATGCATGCACGCAGGCCAGTGAAGGTGTCCGCGTGAACGCTTTCCGTGCCGCCCAGATGTATATGGGGATGGCGGCGCGCCTGACACAGCTACTCCAGGAACATGCCGCGGTTGTCGTTCCGGATTTTGTCGCGGCGATGTAACGCAGGTTCTCAAGGATTTTACCCAAAATGTAAAGCCCGGCTTCGGCCGGGCTTTTACATTTGGGTTCGATGTGAAGTTTCACGCATAGTTGGATGCGAGGTAGGCATTGATGCGCGCGTACTCCTCATCGCTGAGGCGGAAGTGCAGCGCTTGAGCCGTTTCTTCCACCTGCCTGGTGCTGCGCCCGCCCACGATTGCGGCGGTCACGGCTGGGTGATGGAGCGTCCAGGCCACAGCAACCACGCCGGGGCTAACACCGTGTCCGTTGCCGATCTCGCGCAACTCCTCGACCAGACGAAGATTGCGACTCAGCTTCGGCTCGTTGAACTCCGGCGCCTTGCGCCGCCAATCATCGGGTGGCATGGCGGCCACGCGCTCGGCGGTCATCTTTCCCGTCAGCATTCCCGAGAGCATCGGGGAATAGTTGATGACGCCAATGCCATTGGCCAGCGTAAAGGGGAGGATCTCCGTTTCAATTGCGCGGCGCAGCATGGAATAGGGCGGCTGCAGGCTGGTGATGGGCGCGATCTTCATGGCGCGCTTCATCTGCTCGACATTGAAGTTGGAAACGCCGATCCAGCGGATCTTGCCCTGCTCGCGCAGCCGCGCCAGCGCCTCCCATCCTTCCTCGATTTCGCTCTCCGGGTTGGGCCAGTGCACCTGGTAGAGATCGATGGTTTCCACGCCAAGTCGGCGGAGCGAGGCCTCCAGTTCTTCGGCAACCGAGGCCGCTTTGAGCGAGTTGTAGATGGAGCGGTCCGAACCCCATCGCAAAGAGCATTTGGTAAAGACGTAGGGCTTGTGGCTCACGCCTTTGAGGGCGCGCGCCACCACCACTTCCGAGTGGCCCAGGCCGTAGACGGCCGCAGTGTCGATCCAGTTGATACCGAGGTCCAGGGCGCGATGAATGGCGGCAATCGATTCGCTGTCGTCCTGGTGTCCCCAGGCGTAGGTCCAATCGCCGCCGCCGATGGCCCATGCGCCAAAGCCGATCGGTGTGAGTTGAAGGTCAGAGTTGCCAAGCGTGCGAAGTAACTGCGAACCAGTTGTAGTCATGACAAAAGAATAGATGAGAAATCCCGCCTTCAGTTTCAAAAACCTCGCGCCGCGGCGCGGAGTCGGCGGCGTGGCGCAAGATCGGAGCATGGCCAATCGTCCAACTCCTGCCTGTGCGCAGCGGGTGGACAGGGAGCCATCTCACGCACTCCTTTTCAAACGCGCCCGCGGGCAGTACAATTCGGTCGATTGAGCCGCCCAAAAGAATACAGCTTAGCGCTGCGGGCAATGAATGCGGAGCCAACGGAGGATTCACCGATGAGCATCAGTTTGCAGCGAGGGGTCACGTGCGGTCTCCTGTTCTTTGCTTTCACCATTTCTCAACTTTTCGCCGCGCCAGCACACAGCGGCGCAACGGCGACGATCTTTCGCATCGGTACATTTGATCGTTCTTCCGGCGAATTTGCGGATGGCGATCCAAAGCAAAACGTGGACTTCGTTGTGAACCGGGACACTGCCGCCAAGGACTGGTTCCGGAGCCAGCCGGCCGTGCTCGGCTCCGCGCCCGCAACGCAGAAGGTTCGCATTGCCGCCGCTCCGCGGGCAATTACCTTCTCGCTGGAAGGCTCCCCGGCAGCAACCTATCAGCTTCACATTGCGGTGCTGATTGAGTCACCCAGCGTGCCAGCCCTCAAGATTGGAATCGACGGGCGGCAAGGGCTCTTTTATCTTCAACCGCATCTGAACTATAGCGGCGGCGATCAAGGGGGCAGCTTCGATCCGGTCTATTCCGCCGCGGACGTTGAGTTCACATTTCCCGGCAGTGATCTGCATGCGGGCGCGAACACCATCACCGTGCAGGCAGTTGAGGAAGCAGAAGCAGATGTTCCTGACGCGGCCATCACCTACGACGCCATCGAACTGGACAGCGGGCCACGCGATAAGAAAGCCGACGCAGTTTCGGCACAGCTTGTGCCTACCGTCTTTTTCGTACGGAAGAACGGCCAGCTTGAGGAGCGCGTAGACGCGTTCATCCGCAGCGGCGGACCGATTGGGCCGGGCGGCAGCGCCGAATTGACCATCGGCGACCGTCGCTACAGGAGCGATCTGGCTGGAGGCTTCGATTTCGGCGAGGTAAAGGCCGAATTCATGGTGCCAGAGTTCACGCCCAAGTCAAAGACCCAACTCACGGTTAAGTTTGGCGGGCGCTCGCATCGCTTCAATCAATTGATCGATCCGAAGAAGAAGTGGACGATCTTTGTTGTTCCTCATATTCACGTTGATGTCGGCTACTCCGACTATCAGGCCAAAGTGTCCGCGATCCAGGCGCGCACCATCGATGAAGCAATGAACATGACGGCGCAGCATCCCGATTTCCGATTCAGCCTGGATGGAGAATGGGACCTCGAACAATTCATGGAGACGCGGACGGCGGCCGAGCATCAGCGGGCGATTGAAGCAATCCAGAAGCAGCAACTCTTTGTTCCCGCGCAGTACGCCAATTTGCTGACAGGCTTACCTACGGCCGAGACTTTGATCCGCTCACTCTATCCCAGCGCCGACTTCAGCCGGAAGTACGGAACCCCATTTAATTATGCGAACATCACTGACGTCCCTTCCTACTCGTGGTCGTATGCTTCCATTCTTGCGGCTGCGGGCATACCTTATCTTGCCGCCGGCAGCGATAACTACCGCGGGCCGGTGTTACTGCAGGGGCGGCTGAATAAGCACTCGCCGATGTGGTGGGTGGGCCCGGATGGCAAGCGTGTGCTGCTCTGGTATTCGCGCCATTACATGCAAATGCAAATGCTGTTTGGAATGCCGTCAGTGCCGGATGCCGGCAATGATACTCTGCCGCTCTTCCTGCAGATGTACGAGGGGCCGGATTATCAAGCCAGCGCAACCATCATCTTCGGAACGCAGGTTGAAAATACCGATCTCTTTCCGGATCAGGCGGAGCTGGCTCAAGAGTGGAATAGCACTCATGCGTATCCGCACTTGCAGTATGCGGGCTTCCACGAGGCGCTTAAGAATATCCAGAATCAGTTCGGCGATAACATTCCCACGATTCGTGGAGACGGCGGTCCCTACTGGGAAGATGGCGCCGGCTCGGATGCCTATTATCTGGCCATCGAGCGGCACAATGAAGCGCAGGCGCCGACAGCGGAGAAACTCGCAACGCTGACATCTCTTGTGAATCCCTTGTTTGCGGCAGACAAGGCGGGCCTGGACCGGATGTGGCAGAACATGGTGCTGATGGAAGAGCATACATGGGACTCGTATAACAGCATCACGCAACCCACGAGCAGCGAGGCTGTCGACCAACTCGCGATCAAAGATCAGCATGCGGTCAATGCCGCAGCCGAAGCGGACTTCCTGCTCAAGCGCTCGATGGCGAACCTGGCTGACGCCATTCCCGCGGGCCGTAACAGTCTGATCGTCTTTAACAGCTTGAACTGGATGCGAAGCGGGCCGGTAACCTTCGATCTGCCAAAGGGCGATGAGATGGCAGACAGCCAAACGAATCAGCCGGTGCCGATTGAAGTCCTCCAGCGCGGGAATAACTTCGCGCATGTCCGTTTTATTGCGAAGGACGTCCCAGCCGTAGGTTACAAGGTCTATCTGGTAAGGCCGCGGACAAAGGCGCCCGCGCCCGCACAGACTGAGCAGGGGTTGACGATAGAAAGCCCTTACTACAGGGTGCAACTCGATCCTGAAACCGGAGCGGTCCGAAGCATCTATGACAAGGACTTGCACCGTGAGTTAGTAAGTCAGAATAGCACCTACCGCTTTGGCGAGTATCTCTACGTAACCGGAGGCGATAAGGCTCCTAACTCGATTCTGCAATATAGTCCGGTGTCTCCTAAACCCGAATTGGAGGTACATCCAGCGCACAGCGGCAGAGTCATATCGGTGGAGCAGACTGCATTTGGAGAAGTGGCGCATCTGGAAAGCACAGACGTCAATACGCCCTCGATCAAGACTGAGATTCGTCTCTTCAACAATGAGAAGAAGATTGAATTTGTGGAAGATGTAGACAAGAAGCCAGTGTATTCCAAAGAAGCGGTGTACTTCGCATTTCCGTTTGCGATGGATCATCCGCGCTTCCAATATGAGATTCAGACGGGGGTTGTTGATCCATCGAAAGATATGTATCCGGGTGCGGGGCATGAGTGGTTCACGGTTCAGCATTGGGTCTCAGTGGAGCAGGATGGGCTGGCGGGCACTGTCATGCCGCTGGATGCGCCGCTTGTGACTCTTGGCGACATAAACCGAGGAGCATGGCCTGAGACATTCGGCACGCGGCCGGGGACAATCTTCTCCTACGTGATGAATAACTACTGGGATACAAACTACCGCGCAGAACAAGGCGGACACTGCGAGTTTCGCTATGTAGTTACGAGCGCGGACGCAACGCGGCCAGGAGAATTGAGCCACGTGGGATGGGAAGAGGTAACGCCGCTCGAAGCAGACCTGGTCACGAGCCAGGACAAGGCAGTTATGCAATCCGCGGGGACTCAGAAAAGCACCGCCACGCAGACTTCCGCCGCTCTGGCCAACCTTGACGCCAGGCAGGACAGCTTTCTGGACACCGGAGATTCAAATGTTCTGCTGGTAGCATGGAAGCCCGCCGAGGATGGCAATGGAACCATCCTGCGCTTTCTCGACTTGTCTGGAGCGGAGCACACCGTGAATGTGCGGATACCGTTCATGCATCTGGCACACGTCTGGCAAACCGACGCTGTAGAAAGGGGGCAAGGCGTGATCGAGCGGACAGGCGACAACTCGTTCTACTTCACGATTCATCCCCACGAAATCGTGACCATCCGGGCTGTTGCGGGACGGCAGTAGAGTCATGCCCAAGCGAACCAAAGCAGCACGATACCACGCATGGGTTAATCCGGATTGATGCGAAGAAGTTGGTGCTATCCTGAGGACTCGTATGGACATATGGGCCGCTGAACCCATATGGGAGGTCACCAATGCAATCGGCGAATGACTTCTTAAGGAGCCAGGGGGCATGGCTGCGCCATGCGTTGAGGTTCCTGAAGCACTATATCCTTTGCCACTTCCAGAAAAATCGATGGATACCTCTCGATGCGCCGGCAATTTCTGTCGAAAACACGAGTGTCTGCAACTCGCGCTGTGTCTTCTGCCCAAATGGATTGATGGAGCGGCCCCGGCAGCAAATGAAGATGGATGTCTTCACCAAGGCCGTGGATGAAGCCATCCAAATGGGCTCTACCGATATCGACTTATTTGTTACCATCGGTGATCCACTCCTCGATCCCCATCTGCTGGAGCGCGGCCATTACATCAGGCAATTCCCGCAGGTTCGCGACGTGGGATTCAATACGACGCTCCAATGGCTGCACCTTTTCAATCTGGATGAATTCTTCGGGAGCGGTTTCACATGGGTGCATGTCTCTACGGTGCTGTGCGGGCGCGAAAGCTATCGTAATTTCTTTGGTGTCGATAAGTACGATCAGATGCTGGCGAATCTTGTGACGCTGCTCGAAGAGAACAACCGGCGGAGCAAACCGATCAACGTGGAGATCGGCATCAAACCGACGCCGGAACGGCGGGACGAGATCCTGTCTCATCCTGATTTCAAGCGAGTGCAGACACTGACCGATCAGGACCTTGCCGCGCAAGTAAGACGCGAGGATTTCTTCGTCTGCGATTGGGGCGGCTCCGTGCAGTTGCCGTCTTACCTGCACCGGATGCCCCTCTGGCCGCGGCGGCATCGGCCATGCTACCGACTGTTCCAGGGGCTGATGCTCTTTTCCAACGGCAAAGTCGGCGCCTGCGCCTGTCGCGACTTTGAGGCCACCAGCGAGCTGATCCTGGGCAGCGTGGAAGAGAACTCACTCGCCGAGATGTGGCATGGCAAACAACTCCAGCAAATCCGCGCGGACTGGAGGACAGGCAAGAAGATTCCTGATGTCTGCCGGAAGTGCCGGAGTTATGATCCCCGAGCGGTCATCAAAGAGCATTGCAACTGAGTTCAGCAGAACTCAGTTCAGAAACATCGTTCGATAGAGCGTGTCGCGCTGAATGGGTTTGAAGCCGGCGTCGCGGATGATGCGGCGCAGCTCTTCTTCCGTGGTGCAGTTCGAAGTACCTGCCGCCTTGACCACATTCTCTTCGAGCATCACCGAGCCCACATCGTTGCCGCCAAAGTGAAGACCCAGTTCCAGCACCTTCAGTCCCTGCGTGACCCAACTGGCCTGCACGTTCTCAATGTTGTCGAGATAGAGGCGCGAGATGGCCAGCACCTTCAGGTACTCGACCGAGGTGGCCTCATCCCAGCCGCGGCCGCCGAGCGCCGTGTGCCTGGGCTGAAAGCTCCAGGGGATAAAAGCCGTGAAGCCGCCGGTCTCTTCCTGCAGCCGGCGGACGACTTCGAAGTGATTGATGCGCTGGTCGAAGGTCTCGCCGACGCCGAACATCATGGTCGCCGTGGTGCGCATGCCCAACTGATGCGCGGTGCGGTGCACGCTGACCCAGTCCTCGGTGCGGCACTTGAGGCGGGCAATGCGGAAGCGGACATCGTCGTCGAGAATCTCGGCGCCGCCGCCGGGGATGGAGTCGAGACCCGCGTCGCGCAGGCGGGCGATCGTGGTGCGCAGGTCGAGATTGCTGTACTCGGCGATGGCCAGCACCTCGGAGGCTGAAAGACAGTGCAGCCAGATCTGCGGGAAGCGCTGCTTGATGCCTTGGAAGAGCCGCTCGAACCAATCGATTTTGAGATCGGGATGAATACCGCCCTGCATCAAGACGCCGGTGCCGCCCATCTCCACGGTTTCGGCGATCTTTTCGTAGATCTTCTCGACGTCGAGGATGTAGCCCTCGTCGGAGCGAGGCCCCTTGAGCGGGCGGTAGAAGGCGCAGAAGGTGCAGTACTCCGTGCAGAAGTTGGTGTAGTTGATATTGCGGTCGATAATGTAAGTCACCACACCCTCGGGGTGCAGGCGGCGGCGCACGGCGTCGGCTTCATAGCCAAGGCCGATCAGATCGGACGAGCGGAAGTAGTCGAGGGCCTGCTGGCGGGTAATCGGCATCGCTTCGATTTTAACAATTCACGAGTTTGCGGCGCGAGAGGATGAACCGGAAGACCGGGGCGTACGAAAGAGAAACAGGCCCCGGGTCATCAGCGGGCGCCCCTGCGTCCGCGACAGATTCGCGGCGGTGGAGATCCCGCTGAAGAGGATGAAGAAGTCAATAAATGCCCAGAAACGGCCTTTTCGATGTCCGGTTGCCATCGGGGAAGAACCTCGCATCTCAGCAGAACGCGCTTTCTGCCTATTAGAAGAGCTTGCAGCACCGCCGGTTGCAAAAATCTCACCGGCAATTCGATGGAATCGAATGCTCAACTGTAGCGCTTCTGGTGCCAGATCCAGGCGGTTCGGATGATGTCGTCGAGCCGGGTGTAGCGCGGCTTCCATCCCAGTTCGCGGATGGCCTTTTCAGAGCTCGCGACGAGCACCGCAGGATCGCCGGGGCGGCGAGGGTGAACTTCAGCCGGTATGGGCTGGCCCGTAACGCGGCGCGCCGATTCAATCACCTCGCGCACACTGAAGCCCTGCCCGTTGCCCAGATTGAAGATCAGCCGGTCGTGCGCGGCAAGCGCATCCAGGGCCAGCAGGTGCGCATCGGCGAGATCGGAGACGTGGATGTAGTCGCGGATGCAGGTGCCGTCGGGGGTGGGGTAATCAT
>JAJZVZ010000162.1 GCA_021846945.1 Acidobacteriota bacterium
CCAACGACTCAATGGAGCCGAGCAGATGAAGGATGTTGTCGTCGGAATTATCTACGAGGACGGGATCAAAAAATCAGCCGCCCGAAATTCTTTCGCCCACAACATTTGACAGTAACTCCAGAGAGGAGCACATATAACATGACTGACGCATTCAACCATGCTCGCGTGCTTGCCGTCACGCTCTTGAACCTCCAGCCGTCGAGGACCCCCGAGGTAATCCGTACCCAAGTTGAACTGGCGGTCCAAACGACCCGTGCCACCGGCAAAGGGGACGTCGGTGTCGATGCCCTGATTGCGCAGCTCATGCACGAGGCAAACGTGTACGTTCCCGACGCAACGTTGATGGAGGACCCGACGGATCATATTGAATGGCTGCCCGCCCGGCGTGGCAGCGTCGAGTGGCGTTTCTGGAGCCGCTACAGGGCCTTCCTTGAGCAGGATAAACAGCTGCCTGAGCCGGCCGTGAGTTCCTTGAACAAACTGACAGACGATATTCTTGGCAAACTCGAAGATCCGGGTCGCAGTCCACCTTGGGATTGCCGGGGGATGGTGGTCGGAAGCGTCCAGTCCGGGAAGACGGCCAACTACTGTGGCCTGATCTGCAAGGCTGTGGATGCTGGATATCGGCTGATCGTCGTGCTGGCGGGGATGCACAACAACCTTCGCAGCCAGACCCAGTACCGACTGGACGAAGGCGTCCTTGGCCGCGACAGCCAGAAGGATCGACATCTGGATCAGGCCAGCAGCCTGCTGGGTGTCGGAAGACTGTTCGGTCAACTGCTGCCAATCCACTCCCTGACGAGCAGCCTCGACGACGGCGACTTCCGGGCCCCCAAGGCAGACACGAACGTAACGATCGGTGGTGACCCTGTCGTACTCGTCATCAAGAAGAACGGCAGTGTACTGCGCAATCTCCTCCGTTGGGTGCTGCATGTACGTGGGGAGGGGATTCCCGGCGAGAAGGGCAAGATCATCCGGGGCGTTCCGCTCCTCGTCATTGACGACGAAGCCGACAACGCCTCGATCAACACGAAGGACCGCCGGGGCAAAGCCGTCAGCGAGACCGACGTTACGGCGATCAATGGCCGCATCCGCGAGATGCTCGACGCGTTCGAGAAGAGTGCCTACGTCGGATACACGGCGACACCATTTGCCAACATCTTCATCAACCCCGACGCAGAGACACCGAAGCACGGCGGAGACCTGTTTCCGCGCAGCTTCATTCTTAACGTCTCGCCTCCGTCGAACTACGTGAGTCCGTCGCGCGTGTTCGGACTGGACGGCGACCCCGATTCGGGGATTGAGCCGCAGCAAGGATTGCCGCTGGTCCGCTTGGTGGATGACCACTCCGACGCCTTCCCGCCAAAACACAAGAAAGACTTGAGCGTGGACGAACTGCCTGAGTCGCTCAAGCGTGCGATATACTGCTTTGTGCTCGTATGTGCTGCCCGACGCGCGCGCGGGCAGACGACAGTGCATAATTCAATGCTCGTACATGTTACGCGATTCATTGACGTACAGCACAAGGTCGCGCAGCTGATCCAAACGCACGTCGAGTCTATGCGGTTGCGTCTGACGATCGGCGAAGGCGAGCGGAGCGAGACCTTGCGGGATGAACTCCAAGAGCTGTGGACAACCGACTTTAAGCCGACAACCTCGGCAATCCGCGCCGCCTCTCCTGACGAGAACCTCGTTGATGTGACGTGGGAGCAGGTGGCTGCTGAGCTCACCGAGGCCGCAGCTCGCATTGAGGTCAAGGAGATCAATGGACACGCCACGGATGCCTTAGATTACGTTGCCCATCGTCAGGGCTTTAGTGTCATAGCCGTCGGGGGCGATAAGCTGTCTCGCGGACTCACGCTTGAAGGCCTGTCGGTCAGCTACTTCCTCCGTGCATCGCAGATGTACGACACGCTGATGCAGATGGGGCGCTGGTTCGGATATCGTCCGGGCTATCTTGATCTGTGCCGGCTCTACACGACCGATGACCTGCGCTCATGGTACCGGCATATCGCACTGGCCGAGGTCGAGCTGCGAGGGGAGTTCGACCGCATGAAGGCTGCAGGGCTGACTCCTCGGAGATATGGCCTTCGGGTCCGACAACATCCTGGCGGGTTGCTGGTTACGGCCATGAATAAGATGTCGCACGCGGTAACCCAACGGCTTTCCTACGCTGGGCAGCTGGTTCAGACTGCAGCTTTCGTGACAGCCGTGGAAGTGGTCCGGAGCAATGCTTCTGTCGTCGCACGCTTCCTGGGCGGGCTTGGGGGAAATAGCGGGGCAAGACAGGTCAAGGGTGCATGGCTCTGGAAGGATGTCCCGGCGGATCGTCTTGTGGATGGGTTGCTGCGAGAATATTCGGTCGCATCAGAAGTGTGGCGATTCCAGAAACCGGAGATGAGTGAGTTCATTCGGCACCAAGCTGCGAGTGGCGAACTTGCCTGGTGGACAGTGGCCCTGGTGGACACTGACGGCAGGGCCGGGACCTACGACATTGCGGGGTGCGCGGCGGGCAAAGCCGAACGCACACCCGAAGAGGGGTCGTGGCCGGCCAGCGTAACTCCGTCGCTGTACAGAGCCTCGAACGCAAACATCCAGAGCCCGGCGCATCAGGCGCTGGACCTGGCCGAATTCGTTGTCGATCAGCAGCTCTTCGAGGTGCTCATGGCAAAGCGCATCGACGAGAACGGCGGTCCTCTGTTGAGTCATGATGAGGCTGAACTCCTTCGGCGATGCATCGACGAGGGAGCTACGTTGCGGCAGGCAGCCGAGCGCCTCACTCAGCACCGGAAGCCTTCTGACCCCGACCTCGGCGGCCGGGCACGAATCAATGGCGAGGTGGCACGCCAGCTTCGTCCGAGCACTCACGGGCTTCTACTGATCTACCCGGTGGTGCCCACTGGAGGAAGATGGCCCGATCACGAACCGCCGTTCATGGGCTTGGCGTTCAGTTTCCCATCCAGTCACACCGCTCGCGCTGTCGACTACATGGTCAATCGCGTGTGGCAGGACACATTCCAGGATAGAGATTATGCCGACTGGGATTGAAAACCTCTGGCAGGCGATGGACCACGATATCGCCAACGGTACGGCTGCTTCGGCAGGCTGGCTGCTGCGACTGGCTCGACCAGACACGCAATGCCCGCTGTTTGCAGCCATCGAACTGGCAACCAAACGCCGAGCCGTCCTCCTTCGGCTTCCGGTGGATTCAGTTCCGGCCCGGCGGCGCTGGCCGCGGTGCAAGGGTCTCGACTCGCTTACGCTCAGAATTGACGGCATGGAGCACTTCGGCGTCGCCCTCAGGGAGGAACGATTCGCCGATGTATTTACCTCGCTGGCTGAAGATCTGCTGCGGCGAGTGTCTGAGGCGGCGAATCCGGTTGAGCAGGCCCGCGCATTCTTGGGGCAACTCTCGCGCTGGCAGAAGTTTCTCAGCGCGTCATCCGAAGGGCTGACCGACGAGGAACAGCGCGGCCTGTGGGGCGAACTCAAGTTCCTGCGGGATCACCTGTGCCCCGCCCTCGGAGCGCGTTGTGTCTTCGGCTGGAAAGGCCCCGAACACGCCCATCAGGATTACCAGTTCGACGCCGGCGCAGTCGAGGTAAAGGCCACCCTAGCCAAACAGCCGCAGGTGGTCAGGATCACCAGTGAGCGACAACTGGACGATGCGGCCTGGCCAATCCTGATCCTCTATGTAGTCGCCTTGGAAACCAGAGATAGCGCCGGCGAGACACTGCCTCAGATGGTTGCCGCGATGAGAGCGACGTTGGCGGGGCACCGCGAAGCGCAGGAGCCGTTCGAGGACAAACTACTTCTGGTCGGCTACCATGATGCGCACGCTGTGCGGTACGCGGACCACGGTTATATCGTTCGCACGGAGACGTTCTTGCGGGTTCAGGAAGGCTTCCCTTTGCTGGCGGAGCGCAATCTGCCCCCAGGGGTTGGCGATGTCTCCTACGGCCTCACGGTTGCCGCTTGCGCAGACTTCACGATGGGCGAAGCTGAAGCCAAGCGGGCGCTGGCGCGGATGTCGCGTTCAGAGAAACAATGAGACTGGAGTTCAAATGAGCGAAGCACTCACCCATCTTGGGCAGTTTGCCAACGACCTCCATCAGGAAATCCAGGTGAAGGCCGGGAGCGACACCAATCCGCAAATGCGCGAGGATGCATTCACGGAGCTTGTGCTTGAGTTGCTGAACGAGCACAACGAATCTGATGGTGCGGAGGTGTGCTATCACGCCACGGGATCGCGTGGAAGGATTCCGGCAGCGAAAGTCAATGCATGGTCGCTGTCCGGGGACAATGCGACGCTCGATCTGTTCGTCGTCCTGTACCACGGGACCGGAAGCCCTGAGCCGGTCCTGCGCAGCGCCGTCGTTGAACATTTCAAACTGCTCCGCGGCTTCCTGCGGCGAGCGCGCGATGGTGGTCATGCCCAGATGGAGGAATCTCACGAAGCGTTCGAGGCCGCTCGTCGCATATGCGAAGCGAAGGACACCCTCACGACGGTGCGTTTGTTTCTGCTGACCGACGGTGTCGTTAAGTCGCTGGAGATTGATCAGGAGCAAGTGCCCGGTCTTGATATACGCTATGTTCTCTGGGATCTGGAGAAGCTGAGCCGGCTTCACGTCGGCCACCGTGAGGCCATCTGCCTGGATTTTGTGAATGACTACGGTGGTGCGATTCCGTGCCTCCAGATGGCGGACTTTACCGGTGAATATCGTACATTCCTCGCGTTCTTCAGCGCTACGCTGCTCGCACGGGCTTATGGCGAGCATGGGCAGCGCCTTCTGGAACGCAACGTTCGTGCATTCCTGCAGGCGAAGGGGAAGATCAACAAAGGGTTACAGCAGACTCTTCGGGAAGAGCCCCATCGCTTCTTGGCCTATAACAACGGCCTCTGCTGCACGGCATCTGAAGTGAGGATACAGGCAGGGCGCGACGGGCACACCATGCTCGAGCACGTAAGTGATTTCCAGATCGTAAACGGCGGTCAGACGACAGCATCAATCTTCCACGCCTTGAAGAAGGAAAGGGTGGATGTGTCTCATGTGGTGGTGCAGGTCAAGCTTACCGTGCTGCGCGATCCTCAGAAGGTATCCGAGATCGTGCCGCTAATTTCGAGGTTCGCCAACAGCCAGAATAAGGTGAACGGAGCCGACTTGTCGGCCAGTGGGAGGTTCCATCGCCAGATGGAGAATCTGTCTCGTACCGCCTGGAGTCCGCCAATCTCAGGAATGGACCGCGGATCGCACTGGTATTACGAGCGAGCGCGTGGCTCCTATCTGGACGACAAGACCCGACAGGGGACCCCTGCACGCCGGAAGGAGTGGACATCCAACAATCCGCCGGAGCGAAAGTTCACGAAAACAGACCTGGCCAAGTATGAGCACGCCTGGATCGGCATGCCCCACCTTGTCTGTCGAGGTGCGGAGAAGAACTTCCTCGCCTTTGCCGAGCGCCTTGAGGACGATGGTGAGCCGACGGTAGACCTCAACTATTTCAAGCACACGATCGCCAAAGCCATACTTTTCCGAACGACCGAAAAGTTGTTCACGGCTCTTACGCTGGAAGGCTACCGTGCCAACTCAGTCGCCTACGCGGTTTCATGGCTGGCCCAGCACTCCAACCATAGGATTGATCTCAACCGCATCTGGGAGGCGCAACGGGTGCCACCCCTGACGCAGAAGGCGTTGGCGGCCGTATGCCGAGCGGCCTATACCCATATCACCACAACAAATGGAAATGTCGGCGAGTGGTCAAAGAAGTTGGATTGCTGGGAAAGCTTCAAACGGCAGGATGTGGAGCTCCCAGCTGGGTGGGATTCCGAGTGGGCCGATACACCGTTCCGAACAGAGCATCCCAGCACGGAGGCACTTGAGAGGGACTGGGAGCGAGTTCGAATTTCCTTCATCTCTGACAGTCGGACCCTCGGAGAGCTTGAGGCGCTTACCGGAAGGCAATGGATGGGGAGACACCGTGGCGAACAGGTGCAGAAGTACGCAGGGTTGCCGTGGGCTGATTTGAAGGGGCCGGGAGGTCGGCGGCTCAAGAATATCCGCAACCTCGTTGATCTCCTCTCCGCGGCAGCGAAGCCCGACGGTGGCACCGCGAGCGTGGGCAGTATCGCCGGACACATCGTTGTTGCCGACCAAACGGGCCCGTTAACCAACCTACCGACAGAACAAGTATCGGACGCATAAATGCTAATGTGTGCAAAACACACGCGTGAGGGCGAAGCAATAATTGCGGGCTGGGTACCCTCACTTTTTTATTGCGCATGATCCTACGGCCCATCGGTCATTCCCGCGCCGCCGAGCGGATCCGGAAATCCTTTTTTCGTCCACTCTTCCCGGTATTGTAGCGTGAATTTGCGCTGCAGTTTCCGCCCTGACCCTATCCGCTGAAGTATTTCCTCAAGTGAAATGCCCTGCTCCGCCCGGCTAAGATTTCCCAGAACACGGAATACGATTTTATCCGCGGAACAGATTTGGCACTCATCGGATTGTCGAAGCAGGTACGCCAGAGATTCCGTCTCGCCGGGGTCAAGTTTTTCAAAATATCCGGGTGAAAATCTGGCGCGAAGGCCGCTGATATCGGTTGGTGTAAGACTGAACACGTTAATGGCACGGGATTCGGTGAACGCGGACAGATTAATGTCGTGGCGGTTGCCCTCGGCATCTTCGAAGAATTGGGCCTCATCAATGACCGTCTGCGCAAGGTGTATATCACATGCGGCAACGATGCGATCCCACAATCCATGGCGCGATATTTCGATTATGACATTGGCATCAAACAGAAGAAACCTGAACTTCTTCACCGTTCGGAACCTCCTGTTCAATGAAGCGCATGGCTTGCTGCCGTGAAATATTCAGATACTCCGCGAAGCGGCCGATCGCCATTTCGCCGCGGCGCATGGCCCTGACTGCCAGCGCACGGTAGCGTGCCGGCCACGGATGAAGGGGCTTGCGGTCCTCACGATCCTCAAGCAACGGCGACAGTGTTCTGGCCCTTTCGATATCCCGTCTGGTTTGATCGGCGCCGGCGTGCCCATGGCCGTACAAAATATGCATGCGCCACAGGACAGAATCCACTGATACGTCGAACTCGCGCGCAACGTCGTGTAACGACTCAATTGTTATTTTGTCACTATGTGTGCGGGCACTGATGGCGGAGCGGAATGGATCAGCGGGAAGCAAAAGGTTGGCCGCGAAGCATGTGGCCAACTTTTCCTCCCACTCGCGGGTAATTATTTGCTCCCCAGTGGTTGGATGAAATAGCTGCCAGGTCAGCAGATGAAACAGCTCATGCGCCAGATCATGGTTACGTCGCCATCGGGTATTTTGAGAATTCAGCAGAATGGCCGCACCAAGGGAATCCGTGACGGTCGCCGCCGCGGTACCGGAAGGTTCAAAACTCAGGTGAAAAATCTTCACCCCGCAGACTTCCTCAAGCGTAGCCAACAGGGACAGGCCGGGGCGGTCGCCCAGTTGCAATTCACAGCGAACGCGCTTGGCCAATTCTTCGGCTTGTGCGTACGAATAAGTTGCGGGATCGCCGGTGGCACAGGGCAGGCTGATTGGCGCAGATTCGTCACACCATATTTCGAGGTTATGGTATTGCTCACAGAGGCGGAGAAATTGAACCTCAATTTCCGCCGCATTCTTCTCCGGCCGTTCGCGCCACAATACTGTTGGCTGGACTTCCAATGGGCCTTCAGTAAGAAAGAAAGCGACCGAGCGTTTGCAGGCGTCGGCCAATTTGCGCAATTGGCTCAGGCTCGGCTCCCGCTTTCCATTCTCAAATTCCGAAAGCGATGATTCACCAATACCGGTCCTTTCTCTAACCTGCGCCAGCGAAAGGTTGGCTCGTTGTCGTGCGTACTTAATACGGTCGTGAATTGCCATAACCGCTCCTGTGCCTGTCCAATCTTACTTCCATTTCACAGAATAATTATACGCTATAGTTTGTGATATGCAATCATAATATTCTATATTACAGAACATTTTCGATATTACAATCTTTTAATTCGCATTATGCAACTTTACGCAGCGGATCAGGTTCACCTTTCTTACTTCGCCAATGTACCCTGGGCGATGCGTTCCAGACTCAATTGTGGCCAAAAATATCAGCAGGCTTACCGGCCAGGTACTTTGGAATCCAAATCACCGGTAACCGTTGTTGGACTTCTCCGCGGATACACGCTGCGGGGTCAGGTGAATTTTGCCTGGCGGGCGGCCAGGGTGGGCAGGATGATCAGGTTCAGGAGGGTGGACGTAAACAGACCGCCGACGATGACCTGGGCTAACGGTCCTTCGATTTCCCGGCCCGGAGCGCCGGAACCCAGGGCCAGCGGCAGCAGGCCCAGTGCGGCTACCAGAGCGGTCATTAAAATCGCCGGCAGGCGATCAACCGCGCCTTCTATGGATGTTTCAATATTCCAGGTTCTGTTTTCACGCGCTACCAGGTGCTGATAATGGGACAGGAGCATAATGGAATTGCGCAGGGTAATGCCAAAGAGCGTGATAAACCCCACCAGAGCGCCCAGCGACAATACCCCCCCGCTCACGAACGCCGCCAGCACGCCGCCCACCAGTGCCAGCGGCAGGTTGATCAACAGCAGCAGCACGTTGTTGATGTTTCTCAGCACAATAAACAGCAAAAGCAAGATGCCAACCAGCGCAATGCCGGAATGCACCAGCAGGTCGTGTTGCGCTTTGGCCGCGGCCTGAGCCGAGCCGGTGAAATTGACCAGCACTCCGGCGGGAATATGAAGGCTGGCAATGGCGTGCCGGGCCGCTTTGACAAATTGCCCGGCGGTTGCACCTTTGAGATGAATGTTAATGCTCTGCGCACGCTGGCCGTTGATATGGGAAATGCGGTAAAAGCCGCGACCTTCATATATTCGCACCACGTCGGAAAGCGGAATCCAGGTGCCGCCGGGCGTGTGGATAGGAAGTTTGCGGATCAGGGAAACACGATGGGCAAATTGCGGCGTCATGGTAACCACCACGGGCCAGATACGTGTGCCATGATAGATATGTCCCACCGTGCGGCCGCGGATGAGCATGTGGACGCGGGCCAGCACGGCCAGCGGAGATAAACCCCAGCGCCGGAGTTGTCTGCGGCGCAACCGTAACTGAATTTCCGGCGCGTTCCACGCCGTCTGCGGGGCCACGCTGCGCGCACCGGGAAGCTTCCGCAGGCAGGCCGTAATCATGGTTGAGGCTTTTTCAATGGCGGCAAAATGATTGCCGATCACCTGCACCGCCACCGGCGCGCCGGAGCCGGAAAGCGTTTCATTGATGCGCTCGGATAAAACCGTATTGTAATACAGCAACACGCCGGGGAATTTCCTGATCAGCCGTGCCATATCCGCACGAAATTTCCGGGCCTGCCGAGAGGAAAGCGATTTTATGCGAATAAGATATTCACTGTATTGCGGCCCGAGAACATCGCCGGCAAGATTGGATCTGCCGGAGCGCTGTTCCACTTCCTGAATATAGGGAATCCGGCGTAAATCCGCAGTAACACGATTACCAATGGCAATGGATTGACTCAGTGAAGACCCCGCCGTCAGAACCAGGTGCACCACATAATTGCGTTCATTGAGGCGGGGGAAAAATTCAGTTTTCAGGCTCGGCAGAAGCACCAGTCCAGCGAGCGTAACCATTGCCACCAATGCGATAACCGCTTTTCGCCAGCGTTCCACAAAAGTCAGCAGCCGCCGATACGCGGTTTTGATATGGCTGGTCAGCCAGGCGTCGTGGCGGCTTACGGCCACCTGGGGCAATAAAGTCATACACAGCGCGGGAGTCAGTGTCAGGGCCAGAATCAGCGAGGATATGACCGCGGCAATGTAGGCCACACCCAACGGAGCAAAGAACCGCCCCGCCAGACCGCCGAGGCCAAAAATCGGCAGAAACACCAGAATAACGGCAAAGGTGGCGAACACGACAGCGCTTCGCACTTCCAGCGATGCATGCAGGATCACAGCCAGCGCATGGCGCGGCACTTCCGCCAGCGCGTTGATGCGCAGGCGGCGCGTAATGTTTTCCACATCAATGACCGCATCATCAACAACTTCACCAATGGCCACAGCCAATCCGCCCATGGTCATGGTGTTAATCGTATCGCCAAGATGAATCAGAATCGCAATGGCCGCCAGCAGAGAAAGCGGAATGGCCAGGCAGGAAATAAGACTGGTGCGCCAATCGCCAAGAAACAGCGCCAGCACCAGAATAACCAGTCCGGCACCAATCAGCAGCGAATCAATGAGATTGTGCAGGGCAACGGTGATAAAATCGGCGCTTTGCAGAATTTTTCCATGCAGAACAATGCCCTGCTGGGCCAACAGCGGTTGCAGGGAATTCAACGCTTTCGTTACGCCGGCACTTACGCGCAGCAGGTTCGAGCCATACGCCTGTCCGATCATCAGCAGCACGCCGGGCTTTTGCATGATGGAAACCGCGCCAACCTGCGGCAAGTGGCTCAAGCGGATATGGGCCACATCGGCCAGCGTGATAACCTGCGTGCCATGCACCGCCACAGTTGTTTCACCGAGTTGTTTTAACGATTGAATTTGCCCATGCGCCCGCAGGGTCATATCCTGATTGGGTGTGGTAATAAACCCCGCTCCCATCAGGCCGGTGGCCCCGCGCGC
>JAJZVZ010000163.1 GCA_021846945.1 Acidobacteriota bacterium
AACTCGTCAAACAAGCACCGCAGGGTTGGGAAAATAAGAACTTTGAGGCCGTAATTCGCGTTTCGGTGATCGAAACAACACCATCCTTCCCTCAATTGGTTGCATCGTACTTCTGGTAAACCCCTCGTGTGATCTAAGCCAGAATAGTCCTGGAGGATCAGCTAGAAAAGCCGCTGGAATACACCAACTTGTTCCGCGGAGCGATGTCGTCTCGTCTGGCAGATATTTCAGAGGTTTCAGAAAAGAAGAAGGCTCGAACGCCGGGATTCGTGGAATTGGTTGCGCCTTATGCGGCGGCTGGAGCGGAGTGCGTGATCGATAGTACTCCCATCGAAGACAGACTCTCGAAGCTGCAGCCGCTAAAACTGGAGCAGGTGCGGCACACCACGCAGGAGCCGCCGCTCAACATCCTGATGGAGCCGCATCGCTATCTTGGTGATGAACAGCCCGTTGGCAAACACCTGAAGTACATGGTGTGGACGCAGAATCGCCCGGTGGCATTCCTGGCTGCAGACGTTCAGGGTTGCTTCGCGCTCGACTGCTCCAGCGCGCGTTTGCGCGCCACCAGCGTCTTCACCGTTTGCCGCAGCGCCTCAGCCGCCTTCAGCGATTGCTCCTGGTTCTTCTCAATGACCGCCATGCGGTCCAGGCTCACCGCCTGCTTGTAGACCGTATATGCCGCATCCGTTAGATCGCGAAAGGGTCCCATGGCATCTTCCAGAGGCTTGTTCACTGCCATCTCCATGTCCAGAACTTCTTCTTGGGAAAATCGCGGATCGGCCACCGGTTTGTGCAGGTCTTCGATCTTCTCTCGCAGCGTCTCCAACTTCCCTGCGGCCTCGACGTCCGTTTTCGCTCGCTCGAGTGATTCGCTTTCTTCGATCAACTCCTTCAAGACAGCGTGGGGAACCAGGTCTGCACCGTTCAGGCGATTCAGCACAGCATTGAGCGCCTCACTGCGCTGCAGTTCATTCAGTTGCGTAAGGTCTTCTACGTCTTCACCAGCCAGGTCGAGCAGCAGAGCAATTCCCAATCGCTCGGCGTCATTGGAAGCCTCTTCACTCGACTCGGTCCATTCTTCCAGTTGTTGTTCGCTCTCCTCGTTCTGCCCCTTCAGCCGCTCTAGCGCCTTCTCTGCATCGGCGAGCTTGCGATCCACCTCGGCCAGCTCCTTTTGGCGCGCAGTTAACACCTGCACAACAGTTGCGCTGGAGGCGGAGGAAGCAAATGCGCGAATGCGGGCCAAAAGCGCGTTGTGATTGGCCATAAGTGATGAATAACGAGTCGTGCAACTTTGGATGAGCGCCGTATTCCTTGTGTCAATGCTGCCGCATTGGGCATTGAATGACGCCGCCTCGGTGTTGAAAGCAGAAACATCAGCAAGCAATTTCTTGTACTCGGTGTCAATCGCGGGATCAGCCCGACGGACGTAGGCCGGCACGTTAGCGACTGGCGGCAAGGGTTTGTCCTCATCAGCGGATTGCGCTCTGAGAATGGGGGGCAGCGTACCAAATCCGAGGCAGAGCAGTGCGTACAATGTGAGGCGAAACGGATGAGCGGGGGGATGCGTCATGGCTTGGATTGAGCTTTGCGGTTGGAGTAGTCAATAAAGATGTTGCGGATCGCGCCATGCTTATCGAGTCCGGCGTTGTAGCCCATGGCTGCAAAGTGTATGGCGCGGTTGTAGCTTCCGGTCAAAAGGTAGAGACGAACGAGATCGAGGTAATATTGCGATACCCACGGAGAAAGACGCGATGCATGCTCGTAGGTAGCAGCAACGGGCAGCAGATCGCCGCGGGAATGTGCCCGCGCGTAAGCCGCTTCGGCCTGCCCCACGAGCTCAGCGGATTCGGGAGTAGGCGGCAGCCCCCCCATGCCGTCTGCAAGAAACGCAAGAAAGATACGTAGCTCGATCGAGTCGGGATCGGCGGCATACCGCTCAAGGGCTGCACGGAAGAGCAGGATCCGATCCGCCTGCAGGGCGCCGGGCCGTTGCCGGTCGCTGACCAGGCGCTTCTGTGCAGAGTCAAGGAAGCCTGTGGTGATAAGGCGTTGCTTCATGGCATGTACAAGCAGCGCGCGCGCCCGAAGGTAGTCGGGGTCTGACTTATCGTTGGCGTAGCGCTTGTCAAGGATAGCAAGCGCGTCTGGTCCTTTACGGTCATCACCGCCCAGTTCAAGCGGGTCTACTCCGTAGGTAAGTAGTACGGGAAAAACATCTGCTGGATTTTCACTCTTTTCCGCTGCCAGACGCAGCAGATAGCCATCGCGCAAGGGGTCAGCATCGGTGTAGAGACTGGCGGTGAAGCGCTCGGCGCCCGCATCGATGAGCGCCTGTAATCCCTCATCGACACCCCAGGTAGTAGCGGCGTACAAGCCCGGACCGAGGTCGATACCCAAATCGACGAGCGCGGCGAGAGCCGGCGCATTCCAACAATCTGGAAATGCTGCGACAGGATTGCTGGCACCATCATCCCCGTCCTGGGGCTGCCAGGTAAAGTCGCCTCCGAGCGCGGCCATTTCCCGAATGCGATTTCCAGAAGTGTCACAGGCAGAGTAAAGAACAGGATAGCGGCTCCCAATAAAGAGCGCATATGACTTCATGCTGGCGCCATAGTGCACCAGCAAAGGAGCTAGCGAAGGATTGGGATTCGATAATGCCATTGAGAGCGGAGTATCGTGATCCTCATTAAAGACGCGATTCGGATCGGCGTGAGCAGCAAGCAGCATGGCAAGAAGCTCGGCGCTCTGTGGTGTGGCGGAGCTCGAGTTAACGGCAAATTCGACAGGAGATTCGACGAGAGGATGCGGTGGGTCCGGACTTGCCCCGCTGGCCAGCAGCAATTGCACAGCCTGGATGGGGACAGATTTATCCATGTCGAACTGATGGACTAATGCGTCCTCCAGCGGGGCCATGCCCTTGTTCGTGGCATGGTTGGGGTCAGCATGGTGAGCTAGCAAAAGGGAGATGAGCTGGGTATGACGCGGGGCCTGACAGGCGATCAGGAGCGGTGTCCATCCGTCGGCGGTGACAGGATCGACCGCTGCGCCGTGGTCGAGCATCGCGACGATGAGTTGGAGCCAATCATGGTCGTCGCTGGCCTGCCGCGCCCGATTTACGGCCAAGGCAAGTGCGGACCAGTCGCCTGACCAGGTGTTGACCTGCGCATTGCCTTGCACAAGAAGAAGCGCAGCCCGGATGTGTTGGTTGTCGATAGCGAAGATGAGAGGTGCGAGGTGGCTTTCCGGGTCTGGCGTGTTGGGGTCGCAACCGGCGCGCAGCATCCCGGCGATGGTAGCGTCGTCGCCATTATATGCGGCGATCGCGAACTGATTCTGAAGCATGGAGCAAGGATCGTTGATATTCTGCGCGCGCAGCAGGGCGGGCAGGATGCCGAGAAGCAGGGCGCGAGAGAGGCAACGGAGCGTGTGCGAGCGCATAGGCGGCGTTATGGGTGAGCAGCGGGTGTAGCCAGCGCGGAGGGCGCCGTGGGCGCCGGGATTGTGGGGACGTGCATGTGGAGGAAAGAAACGGTCTGCGCGATACTTTGCTCGTCTTGCGCAGCCTGATGTTGAAGGTCAGCACGATAGGCCTTGAGTGCGGCGGTATCAGCTCCTCCAGCCTGGATAGATAGGGTCACCTCGGCGATCTGGCTCTGCTTTTCTGCCAGATGCGACTCGAAGTGATCGTATTCTCGCAGGCCCTGCTGAATCTGTGGATCGCTGCGCTGAGCGGGTGGAATTTGCGCCTCCAGCGCCGTCGCAGCCGGAGTCTGCACGGGATGGGGATAAGTCAAATGATCGGCAGCCGCGCAGGGCGCGGCGTCAAAACCGCAGCCGGAAAGCACCTTGGCAATTTCCAAGCTGGCGTCGTTGAGGCCGGCGGACGTGGACGCGAGTGCGGCAGCCAGCGTGGAAGATTTCTCAATGCTGGACAACTGCTCCAATGCGGAGTTCACGCTGACCGTGGGCAGCGGAGCTGTGACCAGCGCGGGCAAAGGCGCAGCCAGCCGCAATTGGACCAAAAAGCTGTTCGAGCCGATCGTGGCCTGGATGGAGGAAGCGGTGGCGATGGCGTCCTTGAACTGCTTTAGCTGCTGCGCGACGGGGGCATCAGACGCGGCGATCTGCTGATCGTAGTTGGCGATGGCCTGAGCTAGGCTCCGGTCGTCCTCACCCTGGGCCGCGGAGCCCTGATTCTGCACTGTGTGCAGGGTGGCAATGCGAATATTATTGATGGTCTCGGCGGTGGGATTGAGGACGTAGGATTGGCGCAGCAGGCTGAGCGCGTCAGCCCATTTGGCTCTTTTCGAGGCGTCCACAGCCTTCAGCGAGAGCTTTCTCGCCCGCTGCTGCTGTTTGCGCAGAGCCGCGGCCTGGCGGGCGGCATCGCGCGCCGCCTGTCGAGCGGCAGCCTGTTGCTGGCGCAGCGCGATGCAGGCGGGGCAAAAACGTGGCGCCTGCGGTGCGCTGCTGCTACACCAGCTATTGCCACATACCGGGCGTGCTGTGGGAGTGGGCGGAACCTGAGCCGTAAGGCTTGGCACGCTCACGAGTGCCGCCTGCAATACAAACGAAACACAAGGCACAATCCATCGCAGACGCAGCCAGAAGGTCACAAGCCCAACTCCATCGCTGAAGGAGTCAAATCGTTGGCAAAGTGTAACATCCTCTGAGATGGCTTTGCAATTATTGATTTGTTGTCATATCGCGTTGCAGCGATCGTTCCGTTGCCCAGCCCAAGGCCCCGTGAGAGCCGGCATTGAACAAGCAGCCCGCCGCGAGTCCCTCGGTGGCATAGTTCGGAGCCATAATCAATTCCAGTCGCCGTCGAAGCCTACCAGAATTGATAAACGCCCTCAGCCGCGCTTTCGCGGAATGCGCCGAACACGAAGATGGGATGTTTCTTCCTTCATGCGAGAACTCGCTCGATTGGCCTGGCCAATCAACTTATGATCATCCCATCGTGATCAAGATCTGGTCCAGTGGATGGATTTGGCGCCTTCTGGCTCGTTGGAGGTTTGTGCGTATTCGTCAGTACGGCTCGAAGCCTGTCGAACCTCCTTATACGGTGCTCGTCGACGACAACTACCGCTACACGGACCAGTCGGATCGGTACACGATGGGCCAATACGCCAGCCTCGAAGCGGCGATCCAAGCCGGCACGATGGCCGCGAGACCGAAAACCCGGAGTTTGCTGCTTAAACTCGAATGCGACTTCAACGTAAGCCCTTCTCGCATGTTGCTGGAATTCGAAGGCATTCCTTCCTTCCGATCTCCCCATTATCGCGAACCCCTGGTAATTCCTGCTGCAAGTTCATGAGGAATCGCCGAATCGCTCATTGACCTCGGATTTCTGCTGGGAAGTCGGCCAGTCTCCAGCTTTCGGGCTGCAATGCCGACGCCCAAAAACCCTGGAGCAGAGCCCGCCTGCGCTTCACCGGCTGGCCAGATTGCTACTTCACTCGTCTTAGTCTGTAAGCCGGTTACAACAACTGCACCTTCAATGTGTAAAGGATGTCCGGAGACAAACTGTAAAGGATGTCTTCGAACTTGACAGCGAGGCACCTGGGACACCCATCAGTCGTGGCTTGATTGGCTCCCTCGCACACGTGCCACCCGCCGATCTCCCGCCGTGGTCCCGCACATGCGGACTTTAGGATGCATGCAGATCATCGGCCTTAGCCGCGAAGATTCCGTCGCCGACTCAGGTGGAGCAAGGATGTGAATCGGTCAAACGAACGAGATCCTTCACCCCGCATTCTGAAGGAGGGACTCCCGTCCAGGCTACGGCCGCATGCAGCTTTGATTTCTCGCCTCCGGGAACGTTAGGACTGTGATTGTTGCTGGAGCAAAACTCACATCCCCTCGCCTGACCTTATCACCCGCGTAGGCGGGGACCGTGCCGTCGGCTGCAACCTTCAATTCTTGACCGTTGAGTTGGATGACCGTGCTCAACAAATCCGGCGACGATAATGTATAGCGGACCCCGGCGGATGGAACCTTGAGCGTGTGCGCATTGGCCTTATCGACGTTAAGAACAAGCACGGCCACGCCGCCGTCAGAATTCTTCAGGCACTGCGCATACACCCGCAGTTCCGAAGATGGCGGAAGACCAGGATCAAGCGAACGTCTTCCCATCGTGCGGCTCCAAAGGAGAACTGCCCAATAGTTTGGACGCGGTTTATGGGTTTCTTCGTCGATAAGACCGTAGTCGCTGCTTGCAAGCGTGTTGAACATGACGGACTTGACGCTCTTTTGAGCCAAACTTCCTAACTGATCCAGCATGCGAAAGCTATCGATGAAATCCGACGCCCACTTATCGCCGCCACAAGACGCTTCACCCGTTTCTGTCACCCACATGGGCTTTCCGGGCAAATACTTGTCTCTAAGACGCTCGTAAAATGCCTCAGCGCCACTTCCCCGGTCCAACCAATCCGCATCCAGAATTTTATTGATATCCTCGCCGTTGGAACCTGCACAGCGATGCGACCGGCCATAGTAGACATGGTAGGAGAAGCCGTCAAAGATGGGTCCGGTTGTCTCCATCAACTGTTCCGTCGGAATGAGATGGGGCGGAGGCGGCTGTGGCACGCCTTCGGCCGCTGAGCTTGGTCCCAGGTAGAGCGTGGCTGGAGATTCCTTGCGAAGGAACTCACCGAAGATTCTGCTATCTCGCCCATACTCCTTTGCCCCATAGCCTTCGGAAACATGCCCAAATCCCATAAGGGTCGGCTCGTTCATAAACTCCATGGCAAAGATATGCCCGCCTATGGACTTCGTATAGTCGAGCCAGGCCTTTGCCTGTGTGCTCGTCCACACTCCTGCGGAGTTGCGCACACCCGCGCTCGTGGTGACAGAAGACACAATCTCCGCGTTCACCGCGTGCGCAAAGTCCACCACGCCCTTCCACTCCGCCCGAGTGAGAACATTCTCAAATCCCGCAGGTGGAGTCTTCATTGGTGGAGCATCATTGTCCTGGAAATAAGTGGAATTGCGCCATGTGCCGCTTACACGTATATAGGCGGGGCCTAGCGCAGCCGCCAGCTTTCTGAGTCTTACGTCAGCAAGATTGATGGGAGGGCGGTATTGGAATCGTGAGTTCATGGACCGGGGACTAGAGGTTTCAAACGCCGGCTTAGTCTCCGACGACCTCGCGAGTGATTTGTAGGGCGCCCAAAAGCGTCCGCCCGTCACCTCTACAGCCTCCACGTTATATGAGACGTATCTGGATCCGACTTCTCCCATCAACTTCATTTGCGAAGGATCAATGGATGCTTGGCCAGATGCGGGTAGAGCGGCCCCCGCGAACAAAACGCTACCGGCTAGGACTACACTGAATAACATCTGCTTTGATCCAGCTAACAACATCGCTATCTCCCTGAAAAATGTATGGCCTGGCGCTGCGCTCAGCACGCTCCTTGCTGGTTTGCCAACTTTCGCAAGTGGCGCGATTCGATCGAGCTGCGCGTGGCGTGCTACAAAGACTCAGGCTTCCTGCTTCTTTGCAGTACACCATCAACACGCTGTTTTTTAAGAGATTGATTGTAGCACCTCGTAGACTGATTTCTAAACAGCATGTAGGTGGCGACAGGGTGATCGCACGAACGAGCAATTAAGGCGAATGTTGTTTTGAAAGGGCACGACTTGAGTCGTGCCAATCAAGCAGGCATAGAAATCCTGGGGCTTTAGCCTCCGAGGAAAGGTTTTGCGTCCCTCACAACATACCTCAGTGGCTAAAGCCGGGACAGCATGGGCCACGAGAGGCGGCATGGCTGAAGCCATGCCCTTTCAAAACCATTGTGTCTCATAGTTCAAAGCTTTCATGCGATTGCCCTGTAGGTGGCGACAGGGCAATCGCATTTCAAAACATCTCCATGAGACGATAGAGGAAGTCGTCGTCCCATCCTGCGCGTTTGAACTTTCCTCTCAGGGAGCTTTTGGAGCCTTCTTTCTGCATGGCGTTGATGGCCATGTGGCGTAGCACGGCGATATTCTCTGGGCCGTGGGCCATACGGGTCCGGTCCTGATCTTCGTTCATCACCACATCCAGTCGCCAGTGCAGGCTGTGGCGAGTAGGCCGGGGGAATTTCACCCCCAGCCTCTCTCAGAACGGTGCGGGAGCCTCTCGACTCACACCGCTCCCATCAAGCAAACGCACCCACCGTCCCGTTTTGCCAGTGTACAAACAGATGGGGCTGTTTCTCTGCCACTTGTTCCAGGAAGAGACTGGCCCGCATCTTGTGCCCCTTGAGCCGTCGGTACTTCCTCATCGCCCAGGCAACCAACGTCATGTTGAAGTGCCTGAAGACCGGATACATCGCCGACGGGCAGAATTTCCCATAGTAGGCCATCCAGCCCCGTAGCACGGGATTGTGCAGCCGGGAAATGTCCTGCAGGCTTAGTTCCGTTCGATTTCGGAAGTTGAACTTTCGCGTGGTTTCCCGCATGGACTTCAGAGCGCTCGAACTAACCGCGGGGGTGAAGCTCACGAACAGGCTGTTCCGTTTGCGATTCTTCACAACCCGCGGACGGAAGGAATACCCGAGGAAGTCGAACTTTGTGTTCGGGTGCTTTTCCTTCCGGCTTCCATCCTTGCAGTAGACAACATGCGTCTTATCCGGATGCATCTCGAGGCCGCACTCAGCAAGCCGCTTCTTGAGCGCCGCCTTGATAGCCAGCGCCTCGGATTCGGTTTCGCACCGCCCGAAGAAGAAGTTCGTGCGAAATCGAATCAAAATAGGATCGAATGTCAAGATCGAGCACCCAGGCATATCGCCAGCAGCGCTCGCGCGCGACACCTACCGCTTCCAATGCCGATTTTCCCGGTCTGTATCCGTACGAGTCGGGATGGAAGTGTTTCTCCAACTCCGACTCAAGATACGCCTTGACCACCGCTTGCGCGATTCTATCGGAGACAGTGGGTACCCCCAATGGTCTGCTTCCGCCTCCTCGCTTATCGATGAGCACTCGCTTCACCGGCGGTGGGAAGTAACTACCCGATGACATCTGATTCCAGAGTTTGTATAGATTGTTTGCCAAATCCCCTTCAAACTCTTCAATCGTCTGCTCATCGACTCCGGCTGCTCCCCGATTCGCCTTTACCCGTTTGTAAGCCTCCCAAACCCAACGCTTGGGAATGCTCCACGACTTTGCCTTATCCAAAGGGCTCCTCCCGTTTCCGGTTGACCATCTGTTAAAGCTGAACGATGTTGCGCCTTCGCTCTAGTCCCGTTACAGAACCTTCATCGCTATTACACGCAACTCCGCCCCTGCACTCCGCATCGGTACTCGGACTCTCGCGGGTCGGCCGCTTGAGCTTCTCCCTTCGCATCGCAGTGCAGGTTCCCACGTTCCTCACTGAAGCCCAGATCAAGATCACGCCGCCTTAATGCCGGATGCCGGGCAGACAGTAGACAGGTATCCTCCGCCCTTATCCCGGAGCACATACCAGACCCCGGTTTTGACATCATCTTCACCTTTCGACACGCCATCAACGGTTCAGTTACATTCGTCTTCTTGGCCCACACCTGACAAGGTCTTCGCCTTGCCTTTTCCTTCAACGTTCACCACAATGACTCTTGACCATTGCAGCTTGAAGCGGTTTGGAGCCAGCTCCTGTAAGCCGGTCCCGAGGGGTCCACCCTCATCTTCAGTGAAGCATTGCTTCCGTCTAAACTACGGCGGTCGCATTCGTAGCACACTGTAAGCCTGATGTTTTCGGGTGCGTAGGCCTTGTGATGTTCGATCTCTTTCCTCGTCCGCACTTTCCATAACGCGCGTGGTGGAACAATATCGCAATTCCCAGATTTCAACACAGGAAAGGAATTGCGATGTTTTCGAACTGGTTTTCCGGAGACGATCAACGACGTTATCAAACGTCACACTGCAAGCAGCATATCGATGAACTTGGGAGCCGTTTGCTGGAGCTGCGTTATGCGAAAGAAGTCATACGCCAGCATCTTCACGAGTGGCTGCGCTTCTCATCCCATCTCAACCAAGGGCCAGGCTTACCCGCGATGCGAGGGGAAATGGTTCAGGCGTATCCGGCTCGGCGAGCGAAAGGCCTGAGTGCCAGCCGATCCCGCGTCATCAGGGCGTCGCTCAGGATATTCCTTGAGGCGGATAAACAGGGCCGGTTTGCCCGGCGTGTGGTTTGTCCTCCTCCGATCCCGGCATGGTTCAGCCCGATCCTGGCCGAATATCTGCAGTTTGTGCGATCACACCGCGGGCTGGCGCAGGCGACCTTGAAGAAATACGGCCAGAAGCTTTCTGCGTTCGCACAGTTTCTGGAAAGTGCTGGCGTCACTCAGCTCCATGGCATCACGCCCGCGCACGTTCGACAGTTTTACCAGAACAACAGCGGTCTCGCCATCCAGAAACGCCAACAGTTCGGGATTTGCGAAGCCGCCGTCGAGACGAACACGGATGCGCACCTTCGGAAACGAGCCGCGAATCAAGACCATTAACCGGCGCAGAATCCCCACCGCTCCCGCCGCCGTCACATTGCCGGGACGCAACACGGCGGCGCACAGATACTGCTCCGCCTCGTCGTTG
>JAJZVZ010000164.1 GCA_021846945.1 Acidobacteriota bacterium
CACCGGGATGACCGCGGCCCTCAGCGTGGCCCGCGAACGGGGCTTTGAGTGGGTGGCCTGCGCGTCGACCGGTAACACCTCGGCTGCCATGGCCGCCTATGCGGCGCGCGCCGGACTGCGCAGCCTAGTGCTGATTCCCGAGGGCAAGATCGCCTGGGGCAAGCTGTCTCAGGCCATGGACTACGGCGCCGTAACCTGCCAGTTGAAGACTGACTTCGATGGCTGCCTCCGCTTGTTGACCGAAATCGTCATGGAATCTCCCATTTACCTGCTCAACTCGGTTAATCCTTACCGGCTGGAAGGCCAGAAGACCCCGGCCTTCGAGATTGCCGAGGCCTTTGACTGGAATGTGCCGGATCATCTGATTGTGCCCGGCGGCAATCTGGGCAACAGTTCCGCACTGGGCAAAGGCTTCCGCGAAATGGTCGACCTGGGAGTGGTGGCGAGAATGCCGTGCATTTCCGTCATCCAGGCCGAGGGAGCCAATCCGTTGGTGCGCAGCTTTGCCCATAGTCATGGCAAAACACTCGAACCTGTGGAAGCGCATACGCGCGCCACAGCCATCCGCATCGGCAATCCCGCTTCGTGGCGCAAGGCCACGCGCGTCATCCAGGATTCGGGCGGTTGGTGCCTGGATGTCACCGAGGCCGAAATTGCCATTGCGAAGACTGAGATCGGTGCAGAGGGGCTGGGTTGCGAACCGGCCTCCGCCGTTACACTGGCCGGCCTGAAAAAGCTGCGCGCCGAGGGGAAGATCGCTTCCAGCGAGACCGTGGTTCTGGTGCTCACCGGCCATACGCTCAAGGATGCTGATTACACCATTGGCTTCCATCGCGGAACGCTCCTGACCGGAGAGGAGATGACCGGTATCGAGCAGCGGATCGAGGAACTGCGGCGCAATGCCGTTGTCATGGATGCCACTCCCTCTGCGGTTTTGGCCGCGCTGAAGGGCAGTGCCGAATGAGCAGTGCCTTAGGGACACATGCGGACGGCTTGCGGCTGAGGCTGCCGGCAACCTCAGCCAATCTCGGGCCCGGCTTCGACGCCGTCGCCGTGGCCCTGGATTTTTTTCTCGATATTGAGGCCGAGCCAGCCGTCGCGTTTTCCATTACCGCTACGGGCCGGGATGCCGAGCGGTGTGCGCGGTTAGAGGATAATCTTGTCCTCGAAACCTATAAGGGACTCCTTCGGAAACAGAACCGTCCCATCGTGCCCCTGGCGATCCGCATGGACAACGGCATCCCGCTGGGAATGGGTTGCGGCTCCTCTGCTGCCGGACGGCTGGCCGCCGTCGCGCTGGCCGTGCATTTTGGCCAGCTTGACTGGAGCCCCGACCAGATCCTCGAAGAGGCCTGTTTTCTGGAGGGCCACCCGGATAACGCTGCCGCCTGCTGGCTGGGCGGGTTTGTCGTCACCGCCAGTGAGGGCAGGACCGTGCAGGTAGCCCGCGCCGTCCCCCCTGAGGCGTGGCGCGCCGTCGTTGTTTTGCCGGCCGAGCCGCTTTCGACCAGCGCGGCGAGGGCCGTCCTTCCGGCAATCTACTCCCGCTCCGACACTGTCTTTAATATCCAGTCCGCGGCGCTGCTCGGGCTTGCCTTTGCCCAGGGCCGCGGCGATCTGTTGCGCATCGCCATGAGCGACCGCATTCATCAACCCTATCGTGCGCCCATCTGCCCTCTGCTGCCGCTCCTGTTGCCTCTGGCAGGGAAAGAAGGCATCTTAGGAGCTGCGCTGAGCGGTGCCGGACCTGCAATGTTGGTGATCGTAGAGAACGAAGAGAGCCTGGAGGAGGCCTCGGCCGCTATAAGACAGGCCGCAGGGCCCCAACTGGGTTTGGACCTGCTCGTCTGCCGATTCCAGGCCGACGGGGCAAGCCAGTTTCAGGAGACAAGCCTCCATCGCGGGGTCCCCAGACCGTAAATTTAAGTCAGGCAGGTATTGACCAATAAGTAATGATCTCTGGGCTGGCTCTCGAATTTGGCAGCAGATACAAGCACTTGATTACTGTTTCAGTTACCTAAGTTTGCTTGCCATTTAAGTGGGGAACGCCTAGAGTCGTTCGCGGGGGCAGTTCTGGGGGAGGGCTGCTCTAGCGCCCGTGATCCCGCTCGGGATCCGGGCGCTTCTGCTTTTATAGGCGATCGCCGTTCCCGACGCTGCCGCAGCCATCATCCTGCAGCACCCGCCGGATAGAGCCCGCGAGGGACATTGCCGCCAGTACGCCTGAGCCGTCCGGTTGAGGGTTGCGACTTTCTGTGGGAGTGGTGCATCTCATAAGCAACGGGTTCACGTACAATGACGAAGGAACCGCAAAAGCAAGGAGGAGCATGGCTGGAGTGGGAGTTTTGGAAGTAACGGATGCAACTTTTGATCAGGAAGTGCTGCGCAGCGAGCAGCCCGTCCTGGTGGATTTTTGGGCCGTCTGGTGTGGCCCCTGCAAGGCAATCGCACCAATCGTTGACGGCGTGGCCGCAGCCTATGCAGGCAAGTTGAAGGTGGCCAAGGTAAACGTGGATGAGAATGGCGCAACCCCGTCGCGCTACGGCATTCGGGGTATTCCATCGCTTTTGTTCTTCAAGGGCGGCAAGGTGGCGGATCAGGTCGTTGGCTATGTTCCTCAGGACGTCATCGAGCAGAAGGTCCAGCGCTTGCTCGCCTGAGCGAATCGCACAATCGAAATCGAAAAGCCCGGTGCTTGCGCCGGGCTTTTTCTTTAGGTGCGATGTTTGGACTTGAACCTGCCTCTTACCCAGAACCACCTAATGAAAAATCAGCTTCTGCCGATAGCGGAATCAAGGTCATCCGCAGTGGTATTGCGGCAAGACAAGGGATGGTATGTCCCGATGTGCTCTCGACTTCTTTGCTCTGCCGCTCCTTGGGGTCACGTCGCCTTGAAGGTTGCGCCGTCGAGTTGCAGCGTTCCTGGCTTTGCTATGGCCCTTTGACTTCGTCGCACGGAGAACGAATGATCACCCTCAAGAAATACCTGGATTCCCCTCTCATCGGTTCGGAAGATCTCGCTTCACCTGAGAAAGAGACCATTTTGCCGGCGGTCCTCGCCGCCTACGGCTTTGCCCTGCTCGAGATGGGAGATTGCAGCGTCGTCGCCATTCCTGCGTTAGGCGACGACCTCAAACAGAGCTTCGCCAGGCTGCAGGCGCGGCTCTCCGTCAACATGAGCTGTGACGCAGTAAGAGTCACCGGCCAGAATGTCCAGGAGAATCTGAGGGAATGGGGAAAACGCACCGCGCTCCACTACCAGCAGAAGACCCACGAAGTACGCGAACTGCTCTTCGTTATGGCGCGCACCGCCGAATCCGTAGCGGCCCGCGACCAGCTCTGCGCCAGCCAATTCAACGAAGTCACGGCATGCCTCAAAAGCATCGCCACGCTTGAAGATCTCACTGAAATCCGCGCCTCCATCGAGAAAAGCGTGGCAGATTTGCGGGCCTCCATCCAGCGCATGGAAGAGGAAGGCAAGGTTGCCGTCGAGCGCCTTCGCAGGGAAGTCTCAAGCTATCGAAACCGGCTGGAAGAGGCCGAGGACATCGGCTCGCGAGATGCACTGACGGGACTCCGAAACCGGCTCTGGGTCGAGAACCAGATCGCGAGCCGCATCCGCTTGGGGGTTCAATTCTGTGTCGCGATCATCGACATTGATGGCTTCAAGCGAGTGAACGACCAGTATGGCCATTTGATTGGGGACGAGGTGCTGAAACATTTTGCCAGCGAACTGCGCGCGGCATGCCGCTCCACTGACCGGATCGGGCGCTGGGGAGGAGATGAGTTCATCCTCGTGCTCGATGGCAACCTGCCCGACGCCACCGCGCAAATTACCCGGCTGAGTAATTGGGTCTTCGGCAGCTACGCTATCGACGGAAAAGCCGGGGCCGGGAAGATCTGGTTGGAGGCTTCGATCGGCCTCGCGGAGCATCAGCCCGGCGAGGCCATGAAGGACCTGCTCGTCCGCGCCGACGCCGCCATGTACAGGCGCAAGATAGCCTCGCGCCAGGCGCAGAGGCTCGGATAATGATTGCCAGAGGCCCACGGATACAGACCGCTTCCTGCTGATCGGCGCGCTCTCGCGCACCGTCATATACCGGATTCGTGCTGCGCGCCAGCGCCAGCCCATTTTGGGAGATTCCAACTCTCTCTCCCGATTCCGGAATTTCTCCAAATTCTTTTCCCTCTCCAATCTTGAGTTCCTTTCCGCCCTGCCGGATGGTGGAAGTGGGCCATTTGTTAGTGCTTGTTAAGCGGCCTCTTGAAGAAGTTATCGGGGTCTTTGAGGAGCGGGTGGAAGTGGAGCTGCCATGGAGTTATTGATCGCTGAAGACAACAAGCCGCTGGGCATATTCCTTGCCAGGGGGCTGGAGGCCGATGGTCATCGCGTCCGCCTGACCTGCGACGGGGGCGCGGCCGTCGAGGCATTTCGTGAAGCGTTGCCCGATCTGACCATTCTCGATCTGAACATGCCCGTCAAGGACGGCGAACAGGTGCTCGAAGAAGTTCGCGCTCTCGATGCTGACCTGCCCGTTCTGATACTCACGGCGCGCCAGGAGGTAGAGACGCGCGTGCGGTGCCTTGATCTTGGCGCCGACGATCTGATGATCAAGCCGTTCAGTCTCCATGAACTGCGCGCGCGCTGCCGGGCGCTGCTGCGGCGCAAGCGCGAGGCGCGGCTGCTCCTGCGGGCAGGCGACCTGGAACTGGACCGGCTCGATCACACAGTCCGGCGCGGTGGCCGCCAGATCGCGCTTACCAACAAGGAATTCGCTCTTCTCGAACATCTGCTGCTCAGCCGCGGTCAGTGCGTTTCGCGCGTGGAACTTCTGGATTCGGTCTGGAAGATGGACCCGGCGCAAACAACCAACATCGTGGACGTCTACGTGAACTATCTGCGCCGCAAGCTCCAGGATCCGCCACCGGGGCGGCTGATCCGGACCGTACGCGGATTTGGGTACAAAATGGCTTCCCAATCTGAACTCACTCTGGGCGCCGAGCCTGTCGTTGTCCTTTCGGACAACGCGGGCCCCGCTGTCGCGCCGGAGCCGGAGATCAACTGAGCGCAAATCGACGTGATTTGGACCTGAACTGGCGCAGTATCTGCTCTTCAAACCATGCTTCTTGACCATGCTTCTGGGCTCTATGTTGGGAGGATTCTGATGCAACCAGTACCGCTATCCGCTGTTTTGACCTCAACGCGTGCACGTGCGCGCATTGCGCTGGTCGCCAGCGCCGACAGCAACTTCCGCCAGCGGCTTTCGCACACTCTTTTTGGCCTGCGCTGGCAGGTGCGCGAGGCCGAGGGAGGCGCGCAGGCCTGGGCCGAGGCTGAAGCCGCGGCACCTGACGCGGTGATTGTCGATTCCTGGCTGCCCGATCTTGATCTGGCCGAGTTTCTTAAGGACTTTCGCAAGCGCTACCCTCATGTGGATCTGGTAACCGCCGATGGCGCTTCCACGCCGGAGTGCCCACGCGGACCTTATCGTCAGGAGCTGCTCTATGCGTTACGCCGCAGCCAGGATGGGGACACGGCGGCGTGGAATGCCGCGCCCACGCTCGGTGAGCCGAAAGCATGGGCCGCGCCCGCGGAGGCGCAGCCTTTACCGGCAGTCGCGCTGCCCGCGCAAGGACCCGATCCAGCGCCGGGCGAGCGGCTGCCGGAGTTGATCGGCAACGCCTCCTGCATGCTTGAGGTCAGCCGCCGCGTGCGGCTGGTGGCGCCGCGCGCTACGCCAGTGCTGATCGAGGGGCCGACCGGCTCGGGCAAAGAACTTGTGGCCGAGGCGCTGCACCGGCTGTCATCGCGCAGCCGCAAACCCTTCGTTGCGATCAACTGCGCAGCCATCCCGGAAGCGCTTCTGGAGGCGGAACTCTTTGGGCACACGCGCGGCGCATTCACCGGTGCGGTCAAGGGGCGCACGGGACGCATCGAGGCTGCGGACGGAGGCACGCTCTTTCTCGATGAGATCGGTGAGATGCCGCTGGCTCTGCAGGCCAAGCTGCTGCGCTTTGTCGAGTGCGGAGAGTTGCAGCGGGTGGGCGATAACGAGACCGTTAAGGTGGATGTGCGGATCATCGCCGCGACGCACCGGCCGCTGGCGCAGCATGCAGCCTCGGGCAGCTTCCGGTCTGATCTCTACTACCGCCTGGCGGTCTTCCTCATCCGCACCCCTTCGCTGGCAGAGCATGCTCAGGACCTGCCTCTGCTGGTAGACCATTTTCTGCAAAGAATGGGCCGCGACGAGCCGGTTAAACGGGTGGACGAAGGGGCCCTGGCCAAGCTTGCCTCACACGGCTGGCCCGGTAATGTTCGCGAGTTGGAGCACGTACTGGAGCGCGCCGCCATTCTTGCCGGAGACGCACCGGTAGTCACCTCACGCGAGATCGACTTTGGTCTCACGGTGAACTAAGCCAGCGAAGACGGACGGAGAATGCCATGAGCATGGAGATTGAAACACGGCTGAGCGACCAGCTTGCACGTTACCTCGATCTGGCTTCGGACGAGGCCAAGCTGACTGCGGCCAACATGGCGAATATCGACACCCCGGGCTACCGTGCCGTGGGCATGAACTTCGAGGCTGAGATGCGCCAGGCTGTTGGCGACGTGGATCAGGGACGCGCTCCGGAGCCGGTGCATGTGACCGAAGTGGATGGGCTGATCGCGCGGCCCGACGGCAACGATGTTTCGACGGACCGCGAAAGCCTCAATCTGGCGGCGGCGCAACTGAAGTTCAAAACGGGCGTGGCGTTGCTGCATCTGGAGTATCAGCGCGTTCTCGACGCCATTCACGCCGACAAATAACGGCGTAAAGAAAAGCAGAGATTGGACGTGGAGGAAGGCAATCAATGAATCTCTTTGGACTAATGGATACCTCCGGTGGAGCAATGCAGGCCGAGCGCATGCGCGCTGAGGTAGTGGCCGCAAACATGGCCAATGCGGAGACCACGCGTACCGCTGGTGGCGGTCCCTACCGCCGTCAGGAAGTTGTCTTCGCCGCCGATCGAGGCGACTCTGGCTTTCTTGACTCCATGAAGGCCGCGCCCGGCAGCTCGGTAGCTGGTTCGCTACCTCCGATCCGCTCGCTTGGTTCGGATGTGGTGGCACCGGGGGTACACATCGCGCAGGTGGTTCAGGATCCCTCGCCGCCGCTCAAGCGTTACGACCCCGGCCATCCCGATGCGGGACCCGACGGCTATGTCGCCTATCCAGACATTAATCCGCTTACGGAGATGGTCGACCTGATGGGGGCGACACGTGCCTATGGCCTGAATGGCTCCGCTGTGCAGGCCGAGAAGGGCATGATTGCTTCGGCCCTGGAGATTGCGAAGAGCTAGGGAAGCAAGGAACCAGAGACTGAAGGATTCTGTTGGGAAGAAGACAAGGAGGAGCTGATTGATGTTGCCTGTTTTGAATTCCACGCTCAGCGTTTCCGGTGCTGGATCTTCCGCTTCCGGTGCGGCGGCCTTATCCGCGGAAGGCGCAGGTCTGGCGGGTAGCCGCGGCGGCGCAACGCCATTTTCCGATCTGCTGGCGGACACTGTCGGCCAGGTGTCGCAGCTTGAGAATCAGGCGCGCACCTCAATGGACGGCCTGATGACCGGCTCGGGGGTGGATGTGCATGAGGCGATGATCGCCGAACAGAAAGCGAGCATGGCCTTTGAGCTGGCGCTTTCGGTGCGCAACAAGGCGGTCGACGCTTATCAGCAGGTGATGGGGATGCAGTTCTGATGTCGCTGCGGAAGATGCGGGAACTGGGTGTGCGCTGGAATGGAACTGAGTCCAGACTTGAATTGAGCTGGGAGAGGCAGTAGAAGACGAAGACGATGGCCACCGGGACACAATTGGAACGCAGCGTGCCGTCGGTGCCCGCTCATCCGGATCTTGTAGGCCGCCTGACCAGCCTGTGGGAGAGGGGCCGGATTCGCTGGGCGGAGATGCAGCCGGGGCAGCGCCGGGGTCTACTGGCGGCTGGGCTGCTGGTGGCCGCCATGACGGGTGGTCTGCTCTGGGCCACATTGCGTACGGACTGGCGCACCCTCTACATCGACATGGACCCCGATGATGCCCGGCAGACGGAGCAGATTCTGGCTCAGGCTCAAATACCCTTTGAAACCACCCCGGATGGGGCCGGCATCCGCATTCCGGCGGCGCAGCTGGACAAGGCCCGGCTGGTAACTGCGGCCAAAGGCGGCGTCAAGAGCGGGCGCCTGGGCTTCGAGCTTTTTGACAAGCCGAACTGGGTTGGCTCGGAGTTTGACGAGCAGGTCAATTATCAGCGAGCTTTGGAGGGGGAGTTGGAACATACGGTCAGCTCGTTGTCTGATGTTGAGTCGGCGCGTGTTCATCTGGTGCTGCCTCACGATTCGCTCTTTCGCGACCAGGAGCGGCCTGCAAAGGCTTCGGTAGTCATCAAGCTGCGTCACCGCTCGCTGGCCGACCGCGAGGCGGATGCAATCCGTAACCTGGTAGCTTCAGCCGTGGATGGTCTTACCCCGGACCGGGTTGTGCTGGTGGATGCGGATGGCCACCTGCCGCTCGGACCCAAGACGCCCGAAGCCATGCGCCTCAGTGCGGAACAAGCGCTTGAGGATAAACTCATATCCACGCTGGAGCCGGTAACCGGCCCGGGCAATGTGCGCGCCTCGGTCACGCTTGACTACGACGATGCTGCTACCGATGTAACCCAGGAAACCTATGATCCCAATCAGACGGTGACGCTTTCCATGCAGCGCACCGAACAGACTACCGGCGGCCAGCCGGTTGCGGCCGGAGTTCCCGGCACGGCCTCGAATGCGCCCAATACGCGCGCACTGCCTGTCTACCCAAAGCAGACAACTCCGCCGGAGAGCGCCAAAACAGAGTCCGGCACCTACGCGGCCTCAAAGACGGTGCGCCACACGGCGGAGAATCCGGGGCGTGTGCGGCGCATGACTGCGGCGATTGTCGTGAACGACCGGCTGACTCAACCCGCGAGCAAGGGCAAAGCGGCCGTCTGGCAGCCGCGTTCGGCAGAGGAACTGCGCAATCTGACGGCGCTGGCGCAGGCAGCGGTGGGTTACGACGCCGCGCGGGGCGATATGCTCACGGTCGAGGATCTGGCCTTCGAACAGAATCGTATCCAGCAGCCGGTGCCGCCGCTGCAGCGGATGATGACAACCGCGGAGAGCTCTCCATTGCTGATCAAGTACCTGACTCTGCTGGCCGGTCTGCTGGCGGTGCTAGCCTTCGGAGTGCGGCCGGCCCTGCGCCAGGCTACCTCCGCGCCGGCGATCGCGAAAGCCGCGAAAACGGGGAGCAGGGAACTGCCGGCTGGAGCGGCTGTGACGCAGCCCGCGCTCTCTTCTCCGGCACCGGCCGAAGCGAATCCCGATCGGATCAAGAGCCAGGAGATCTTTGAGCAGGTAACGTCGCACCTCAAGCGTGAGCCGGCGCAGAGTTCGCGGTTGTTGCAGAGTTGGATTCATTCCGATCAGTAATGAAGGTGAAAGGACCGGACGCTTGGCAGAGCAGGAGGACGAACCCGTAGCATCACGGCGCCGCAGGTCAGCGCGCCTCTCCGGTGTGCGCAAGGCGGCCATTTTGCTGGTTGCGGTCGGCGAAGAGCTGGCCAAGGAGATCCTGCGCACGCTTCCCGAAGCGGACGTGCAGAAGATTACTGAAGAACTGGCTGACCTTCGCGGTGTGGCGCCGGAAATCTCCGCCGAAATCGTTGAAGAGTTCTGGGAGCTTTTGGAGACGCAGAACTTCATGGTCCATGGCGGCCTGGATTATGCCGGACGCCTTCTGACCGAAGCCTTCGGCAAGCAGCGGGCCGAGGACTTGCTTGCCCAGGCGCAACGCTCGCAGGAGGCGGCTCAGGGCAACCTCGCCAAACTACGGCTTACCGATCCGCAGCAGTTGGGCAAACTGCTTGACTCCGAACATCCTCAGACGATTGCCCTGGTGCTGGCGCATCTCGATCCGCGCCGGGCATCGATGGTGCTCGGCAACCTGAGCGAGGAGCGCAAGGTGGTCTCCGTTCAGCGGCTGGCCGAGATGCGCCAGTTTTCACCGGAGATGGCTCAGAAAGTCGCGCAGGTTTTGCACCGACGGCTGGAGAATGTGGGGGACGCCGCGCGCGAAAGCTACTCCGGCTTTAAGGCAGTGGCTGACCTGCTGAACCGGCTCAACGCAGAGGAGGCCAAGAAGATTCTCGAGATGATCGAGCAGGGCCAACCGGAGCTTGCTCTCAGTATTCGCAACCTGATGTTCACCTTTGAAGACCTGGTCACGGTCCCGCCAGATACGATTCGCGAGATTATCTCCGGCGTCGACAAACGGCAATTGGCACTGGCCCTCCGCGGAGCCAACGAAGAACTGCGGGCCCAGATATTCAAGTCCATGAGTTCCCGGGCTGTGGAGATGCTGAAGGAAGACATGGAAGTGCTGGGACCGGTGCGCGCGCGCGAGGTGGCTCAGGCGCAGCAGGAGATTCTCAACCTGGCGCGGCGCCTCGAAGCGGAGGGCAAAGTCGTGC
>JAJZVZ010000165.1 GCA_021846945.1 Acidobacteriota bacterium
ATCTCCCAACCGCAACGTCTGGCCGACATGCGCTTTGAGCCGGATCAGAAATTCATCCGCCACCACGGCCGAGTTGCCGCGCAGAGCATCCTGCAGGCCCATCGCCGGGTGCAGTTCCACCTTTCCGTAATAGGGATACTCACTCGGATTCACGGCCTTCAGCGATACCAGCAATGGCACCGGGTCCGGCGGCACTGACGCCATTGAAACCGTCTCGGTTACCCAGGTGGAACGAATGCCGCCGCCCGCCTGCCGTAAAACCGCCGCAATCTTGCTGTTCTCTTCCGCGGTAGGCTGGTGAAAGATCCGCGCGCTCAGATCCCCGGCCATGAGCGAACGCGCCTCTGAGTTCAATGTCTGCCGGAAGCTGCCGCTTAGCCCGCGCACGCCCACCAGCGCCGCAACGCCGATCGCCACTGACAGCACGACAAAGCCAAACTTCCCCGGCGCAGACTTCAGATCCCGCCAGCCGATGGCTGCGGCGCGTTTCCAGCTCAATGCGCGTTTAGCCATGCTGTTCCCGCCCGGCCGCCGCTGCCGATTCCCGCAATGAGTCCGTACAAGGCAGGCTGTCCTCGACCACCCTTCCATCCTTCAGCACAATCCTGCGATCCGCGTGGCTGGCCACCTCGGGATCATGCGTCACCAGCACCAGCGTGGTTCCCGCACGCCGCTTTCGTTCCAGCAGCAGGTTCAGCACGTGTCGCCCATTCTCTGAGTCCAGATTGCCGGTCGGCTCATCGGCCATCACGATTGGCGGTTCTACTACAAATGCCCGTGCCAGCGCCACGCGCTGCTGCTCGCCGCCTGAAAGCTGCACGGGGTAATGGTCCATGCGCTCGCCCAGCCCAACTTCTTCAAGCAGCTTTCGTGCAGTTGCAAGCCCATTTCCCTCCACATTCAATTCGTAGGGCAACAGCACGTTTTCCAGCGCGGTGAGCGTCTGGATCAGCTGATACGACTGAAAGACAAACCCGATCTTGCGACCGCGCACTTCCGCCAGCTCCGCTTCGGCCAGATTGTGTATCGGCACGCCATCCAGCCAGATCTCGCCTTCACTCGGCGAATCAAGCCCGGCCAGCAGGCCGAGCAGCGTACTCTTCCCGCTGCCGCTTGCGCCCACAATCGCAACAAACTGGCCGGTAGGAATGGCAAGCGAGATTCCCTTCAGAATCTCGATGCGCCGCCCGCCATTCTGAATCCACCTGCTCGCATTCCGAACTGCAATCACTCTGCCGGCCTCCTGGATTCCGTATGCCTATGGTTCGTGCTCCACCCAGCTACACTATCTTCGTGGACGTTCGCCGTGCGCTTCTCGTTTCACTCTGCCTCCTGCTGCTCTCCTGCCCGCTGCTGGCGGCTGTGCGTCCGCTATTGGTTTGCTACGGCGACAGCATCACAGCCGGGTACGGCCTTCCCTACGGCCAATCCTACCCTGACGATCTGCAGAAGCTGCTCAACGCGCAGGGCTATCGCTACCAGATCAGAAATATGGGAACAAGCGGAGCCACGACCAAGGATGCCGTCGCCAACCTCCGCTCCGTGCTGGACTTGCATCCCGCCATCGTCATCGTTGAATTCGGCGGTAACGACGGTCTGCGCGGCCTGCCTCTCGACCAGACGCGCCGCAACCTCGACCAGATCCTGACTTCGCTCCAGAGCGCGCACATTCAGGTGCTGCTCGCAGGCATTACTTTGCCGCCCAATTACGGCCCTGACTATATTCGATCCTTCGACCATATCTTCCGCGATCTCGCCGCAAAACACCATGTCGCCTTCGTGCCCATGATCTACAAAAATCTGATCCACATTCCCGGCACCATCCAGAGCGACGGCATTCACCCCACTGCCAAAGGCTCGCGAATCATCGCCACAACGCTGCTTTCCGCGTTGAAGCCGCTACTAAGGAAGGATCAGTGATTCAGCCGGCAGTTGTCAGTGATCACTGACAACTGCCGGCTGTCTTTCACCCCATCACCGCAACTGGCTGAAACAGTGTTCCCGCTATGCGTTTTGCAATTGCCATCAGTTCTCTCTGCCCGGCGAAGACCTTCACCAGCGGAGCCTGCGAAAACTCCGGAAGATTTGTCTGTGTGCCGTTGCGCAGCCTACCCAGCGCGTGCGCATCGGCGGTCACCGCCGGCATCTCCAGCAGCAGATTCCGTGGGTGGATACACACTGCTTCCAGCGCATCTGCGTTCCCAGCCAGCTCAGCCAGTTCTTCGAGCGTATGGGCCTGCTCTTCCGCAAAGTCTCCGGCGCGCGTTCGCCGCAGCTGGCTTAAGTGCGCTCCGCAGCCAAGGTCGCGCCCCAGTTCGTGAGCCACCGAGCGCACGTAGCCGCCGGCGCTGATGGTCATCGTGAAAGCGGCTTCCGGACCTTCCAGCCCAACAATCGCAAAGGAAGCAATGCAGATCTTTGCTGCCTTCAATTCCACTGGCTTTCCCTGCCGGGCCAGTTTATAGGCCGGCGTGCCTGCAATCTTTTTGGCCGAGAAGGGCGGCGGCATCTGCTCCATTTCGCCGTGGAAACGCGCCGCCGAGGCTCGAACCCGGTCGAGATTGAGCGCCGCCTGCGCTTGCGGCCACAGGTCCGTGCCAGCGGCCTCGCCTTCAGCGTCATACGTGTCCGTTGCGAATCCGAAGCGGATTGTTCCCGTATAGGTCTTTTCCGCAGTGGAGAAATACTGCGCGAGGCGTGTGTACTTACCGATGAGCACCGGCAAAACGCCGGTTGCCATGGGATCCAGAGTGCCCAGGTGCCCGACTGATTTTTCGCCTGTAATCTTGCGCAGGTGCGCCACCACATCGTGGCTGGTCATCCCGCCCGGCTTATCAACAACCAGAAGTCCGTTCACTTAACCAATGTAGCCGAGATCAGCCGAGCCTTACAGGCCGCCCGAACCGGGCTGCAGCACCAGCGACAAAAACTCCGATCGAGTTTCCTTCTGGCGGAAGCAGCCCACCATGGCCGAAGTCACCGTGGATGAGTGCTGCTTTTCGATGCCGCGCATCATCATGCAGAGGTGGCGCGCCTCAATCACCACACCTACTCCCTGCGGATCAATGGCGTCCTGAATGGCGTCGGCGATCTGCCGCGTGAGCCGTTCCTGCACCTGCAGCCGCCGCGCAAACACCTCTACCAGGCGTGGAATCTTGCTCAGCCCTATGACCTTGCCCTTGGGAATATAGGCCACGTGCACCTTGCCGAAGAAGGGAAGGATGTGGTGCTCGCACAATGAAAACATCTCGATATCCTTGACGATCACCATTTCGTCGTAATCCACGTCGAACAACGCTCCACGCAGAATCCTGGCGGGATCCTGGTCGTAGCCCTTGGTCAAGAAACCCATCGACTTTTCCACGCGGCTGGGCGTGGCCAGTAGGCCGTCGCGGTTGGGATCTTCACCCAGGCGTGCCAGTATCTCGCGATACAACTCCTGTGTGCTGTAGCCGCTCAATCCCTCGTCAACTGCCGTTAAGTTACGAACTGCCTTGCTCACTGCCATTGCCTGCGCCATTCTGTCTCATCCTCCCGCCCTGGGGAATAGGGCGAACTTCGTACCCGGCAAACCAAAACCTACAAATCGCGGCGAAGAACTTTGCTCACTCCCCGCAATACTCGAAGAAATTGTTCTCCGTCTCTTCCACGCGCACACTCTCCAGCAATCCTGCCGGCAGCGCATCCTTCAGCAAGCCATACACAGCCCTGCACAGATTCTCCGTCGTCGGCACGCGATCCTGAAAGAGCGGATCCAGATTCAGGTTGGCGTAATCGAATCGCTCCAGCACGTGCCTCTGTACCGCTTCGTCCAGCGCGGCCATGTTCACCACCATGCCGGTCTCCGGATCCACCAGCCCGGCCGTCAGCACCTCCACCACGTAGTTGTGCCCGTGCCCATGGGGATTGTTGCACTTTCCGTAAGCCGCGCGGTTGGCCTCCGCTGTCAGCGCATCGGTGTGCAGGCGGTGGCTGGCGCTCAGCATATAACGCCTCCCGAAGTACGCCTTCACGCCTCACCCCGGAACTCGGCGAAAATCTCTGGCGTTTCATAGACGCGCACCCGGCTCAAACACGCCCCGCTTCCCGCCGCCTCAATCGCCGGATGAAGCCGCTTCCACGCCGCAATGGCAATGTTTTCGGTCGTAGGATTCGCCATGGCGAACTCCGGCGCCTCCAGGTTCAGGTGACGATGGTCGTAAGCCGCCATTACCTCCCGCTCTATCACGTCCTTCAGCCACTTCAGATCGACGACAAAGCCGGTCACCGGGTCGGGCTCGCCGGCCACCGTGACCTCCAGCGTGTAATTGTGCCCGTGCCCGTTGCGGCGGGCACAGCGCCCGAAAACCTCCACGTTCTTTTCCGCCGTCCAATGCTCGTTCCAGTAGTAATGGGAAGCGGAAAACGTAGCCCGACGAGTCAGATAGATCATTCCGGCCCTCATTGAGAAGATGCGGCGGCACTGGCAAAGGCTTCATTCAAAACAGCATGAATCGACCTCATCGAAGAACTGGCACTCGGCTTCCGATGAGATCAAACCGGGCCTGCTGATGCAAAGACTTGGACTATCCGGACAGACTCCTCTTCACAGGCCGCTGCAAAACTCGACGCGAGCAGAGTCCTGTGGCAGGGCATACCTGGCGGCCGCGTGCGGAACTTTGGTTGTGTCCTCATGGTCCTGCGGCCCACCCGGGGGAGAAACCAGCTGGCTTTCGACTGTGCCGAAGACTCGTTGAGACAGACGCTTTGTCTCAGAGCACGCATGTCCGCCGCGTGCGGAACTTCAGTCGTGCCGTAAGTGCCGCGGAATGAGCAACGGCTTTGGCACTTGTCAAATTTCTCCCGGCGAATAGGCCTGTCATTTGCACTTTTTCCGCAGTCTCCTCACCCACAGTCCTTCGCGGCCGTTTACCCCGCGTAACTCCGTCCCTTCCAGCTTACCTGCTTCAGAACACGATGCTGAAACCAGCTCCGGTAAAGCAGCCACACAAACAAGGGCAGTCCCATCGGCGTGATGGCGCAGTCCATGAACGGAAAATTCGACTTGGCCACGCGGTTGTAGAACCGGAAGAGTGTCCGCAACCAGAGCAGAGCCAGAATCCAGCCCGCGCCCAGCCACTCCAGCGAACGCGTGCCGAGCCGCGCGTTCCACATCTCGATGGCCAGCACCGGCAGTCCCACCAGCAGTGCCATATCCAGCGCCCGCCATGCCGCCAGCGACAACGAATTGTCAAAGAGCAGCAGCAAGTTCTTGGTCCAGCCTTCAATCATTGCCGCCGTCGTTCGGTACATCCGCGTGGCCACGGCATCCCCTGCGTAGCGGAACCATAGCCCCACCTTCCGCCGTTTGGCCAGGAAGGCCAACTCCACGTCTTCCAGCACTTTATTGGCTACGCTGGCGTGTCCGCCGATCCGCCGGTAAGCCTCGCGCTCCACCAGCAGAAACTGCCCGTTGGCCGCCGCGATCCGCTCATTGGGGTCGGATACCTTGGCAGGCGGATAGGCCAGCGCCAGTTCACAGAAGACCAGCGGCATCAGGGCTCGCTGCATCAGCCCGGTCACGATCTGCCGTGGCGAGTAGCTCAACATTCCAACCTTGTGCCGCGTGGCCTCGTGGATGGCGCGGCGCAGGTTACCCGGCTCGTGCACTGTGTCGGCATCCGTAAAGAGCAACCACCGCCCCCGTGCCCGCCGGGCCGCCGTCCAGATGGCGTTTGCCTTGCCGGTCCAGCCCGGCTCCAGTTTGCCGGCCTCCATGACTGTCACCCCGGCAAAGCCGCGCGCAATCTCGGCCGTTCGGTCGGTGGAGTGGTCGTCCACCACAACCAGCTCCCAATCGCGGCCCAGCTCGAAGATCTCCTCCGACTGGCTCACCAGAGACTTGAGGCACGCGCCTATGCAGTCTTCCTCGTTCCGCGCTGGAATGATCACCGTTAGCTCAATCAGTTCATTCGGCTCCGGCTGGTCAAATACCATCCCCGGCAGCGCCGACGCCAGCCAGCTTCGCCAATCCGGCGCCTCCGTTCGCGGCTCATCCGACAGCCCAAGAACGGGCTTCCAGCCAGGGGTTTGCGCCGTTTCTTGTTTTTCCGGCTTTTCCTTGCTCATCACGCCCGCCCTTTCGCAGCGGCCCTATCGCTCCGTATTATAAGGATGTGCGGTACTCTCGGTTCCTTGCTCTCTCTTTGCTCGTTCCATTGGCCTTGGTATGCGCCTGCAACCGTGGCTCGCGTCCGGCCCAGATGGGCAAGGTAGCCCCCGACTTCACCATCACCGATGGCTCCCAGACACTCCGTTTAGCCGACTATCGCGGCCGCGTTGTGCTGCTCAACTTCTGGGCCACCTGGTGCCCGCCGTGCGTGGAAGAGATGCCGTCGCTCCTCAAACTCCACCACGATATGCCCAACCTCGTCATCCTTGCCGTGAGCATCGATGACGACGCCGACGCTTACCGCCGTTTTCTCACCACCCACCACGTTGACCTGATCACGATTCGCGACCCCAGCGAGTCCGCGCCCAAGCTCTTCCATACCGATATGTGGCCGGAAACCTACCTCATTGACCGAAAAGGCATCATCCGCAGCAAGTTCATCGGAGCACAGGACTGGTCCGATCCCGAGATTCGCCAGCTTCTAAAGAACCTTTAGGACTTGGGCAAGAGTTCTTTATGGACTTGCGGGGCGGACGACATGGCGGATTCGCGATATTGTCTCGCCTGTTCTCAGGGCCGCGGTCAGGGTGCAAACCCGCGCCGAGCGATCAGCGCCACCACTCTGAACGCAGTTCCTCATCTGCGATTACGTCCGAGGGAACGCCCGGGGTGGGTGACCAGAGCTTCAGTTTCTCCACCGGCCAGATCATTTCGATCGGCTGCCTCCAATGGTGCAGTGCCAGATCGAAGAGTCCCCAGTGAATGGGCATGAGCAGACCCTCGCCGCCCAGAGCGCGAAAGCTGCGCACCGCTCCTTCCGGCCCCATGTGAATATCCGCCCACAACGGGTTTGAGGCGCCAATTTCAAGCATGGCCACATCGAACGGCCCAAACTGCGAACCGATCTCGTAAAAGCCGGCCCACTCGCCAGAATCGGCGCCATAGTAAACATGGTGCTCCGGGCCGGCCAATGCAAACGAGGCCCACAATCTTTCAAAGCGATCGAAGAGGCTGCGGCCTGAAAAATGCCGCGAGGGCAGCGCCGTCACCTGTACCGCGCCCACTCGCGTGCTGTCCATCCAGTTCAGCTCGCGGCAACGGCCCGCCGGCACGCCAAGCTCCTTCAGCAATGTGCCCACCCCGAGCGGCGTAATCCACTGCGCCCTCTCAGCCGCGGCCAGCGGCGCGATCGCGCGGATCGTGCCCGCGCTCAGGTGATCGTAGTGATCATGCGAAACAATCACGGCGTCGATGGGCGGGAGATTGCTCAGTGCAAGCGGTGGCGGAAAGAAGCGCTTTGGCCCGAAATGGCTCGTCGGCGCGGCGCGCTCATCCCACACCGGGTCAATCAGGATGCGCATTCCATCAATTTCAACGATCGACGTAGAATGTCCCATCCACGTAACGCGCAATCCTGAACGCGGCTCTGTGCGGTAAAGTGCAGCGTCTGTATGGAACGGGCCCATCGGCATATGCGGCAAGCGTTCCCTGGTCCCGAAGAAAAACTTTGGTCCCACCTTGAGCATCACCGAAAGGCCGCCCATCCTGGTTGGTGTGGGATTAAGGTATCTGCGGCCGATGCGCCGGGCAGGTTGAAGCAGCATGCCTGTTTGATGATCCACGCCCGTATCCGATTCCACAGAAAAGAGAGCGGTTGCCGCATTTCAAGTGAAATTCCTCCCTGACGGTGCAAGGCCCGCAGAGGCGGGAGGGCTTTTTCTAAGCTACCATTCGGCCGGAAGCAGTCGCGTCATCGAGGGGAGGCGCATCAGACTCGGGTTTGAAGTCGTGGCAGGCTGCGCTGGCCTTGCGCTCCGCTGCTCTTGTAGCATGAAGAGAGATGCGGCGCGGCCTCTCCATCTTGCTTGTCCTGTTTTTCGGGCTGGGGCCGTTAGCGGCAACCCTCCCAGCCAGCGACGACGCCAGTCTGCCTCCCTGCTGTCGCCGTAACGGAGCGCATCACTGCGCTATGTCGATGCGCATGGCCGCCATGATGGCCGAGGCGGCTTATGGCTCTGTTCCGCTGCTGGCCTCTCCCGCGCACTGCCCGCTTTATCCTCAGCATCCCGCGGCCTGGCTTACTCCGCCGTATGCGCTGGCAGTTGCTTTTGCCGGTCTGCCGCACCTTCTTGTCGAAGCGGGCCCTGCCGCTGCCGAGCCTGTCACACGCAGCCTCAATCGCATCCGTGCTTGCGCCGGCCGCGGACCTCCGGCATTCGCTCTCAGCTAATCATCCAGCGTGGCAGATCCAGACTTCTCAGAGATCAGCAGGATGTTTTGCCCTGAGGGGTTGCGGTCTGCAGAGGCTCTGGTATCGCGTAAAAGGCAAGCCAGTATGAATGGAGGCATCCCGCGAGGGATCAAGCCCCGATTCATCCTGCTGTCATTGGCTCGACTCAACCGGTTGCTCAGGGATTTCGCCAAAGCTCATCCCCTGCCGCCCAGCCTCTTCTGTCCGCATGTTCTGGATGCCCGTGGGGCGCCAATCTGTGATGACGGTTCCTTCCGGAATCACTGCTGCCCGGGTTCTTCAGACGCTGCCGCCTGATTCCCCAGCCGGCCCGGTTTTTCTGCGCCGAGGTTTCCATGCGCAATCGCTGGCTGCGCTTCAGCATGTTTGTCTTCCGAGGTTCGTTCATGCGCTTTTCATCTTATTTTTTCGCGGCTTCGCTGTTGGTTGCGGCCGTTCCGGCGCTGGGCTCGGTTTTTGCGACCGTGCATGGCGTCGTGCATGATCCTCAGCACCGGCCCATCGCTGGTGCATCGGTCACACTTCAGGCTGCGGATTCGGATTTCGTCTTGCACGCTACCACTGGTTCCAATGGTGAGTTTGAGCTTGCCAACACGCCGATCGGTGTCTATCGCCTGACTGTATCCGCACCCGGTTTTGCCGAGTCTACCCAGCCGCTCACCATTGCTTCGGGAACCAACCCCATCCTGCACATTCCCCTCAATCTGGGCGCAGCGACGGAGTCGGTCGTTGTGCAAGGTTCATCGAACGTCATCGATACGGTGACGCCCACGACCCTGATTACGCGCAAGATGATTGACGAGACTCCCGGCGCCGGCCGCACCATCGGCATGGAGATGATCACCGACTACGTTCCCGGCGCTTATATGTCGCACGACATGCTCCACGTGCGCGGCGGTCACCAGACGAACTGGCTCATCGACGGTGTCGCCATTCCCAATTCCAAGATCGCTTCCAACCTGGGGCCGCAAATCGACCCGAAGGACATCGACCAGTTGGAAACCCAGCGCGGCAGCTACGCGGCCAGCGTCGGCGACCGCACCTATGGCGTCTTCAACGTTCTGCCCCGCAATGGTTTCGAGTTCAACCACAACGCCGATTTGCTTCTCTCTGGCGGCGACCTTGCGACGGGCGAGGCACAGCTTGCGCTTGGCGATCACTCGGCATCGACCGCGTGGTACTTGAGCTTTAATGGCTACCGCTCGAACTACGGGCTGGAGACGCCGGTGGCCGGCATTTACCATGACGCGACCAACTCGCAGAGCGCCTTCGTCTCCATCATCCGTAACCAGACCGCGAAGGACCAGGTGCGCCTGGACGCGCAGGCCCGGCAGGACTTCTTTCAGATTCCCTATGACCCAAACCCCAATGACTGGGAGCAGGCATCCGGCTATTACAGTTCCTACGGCCTGCGCGACACCCAGACCGAGCGCGACTCGTTCGTCATCGCAAACTGGATCCATACTTTCTCACCGAAAGTGCTTCTTGAGGCGGCGCCGTACTACCATTTCAATCAGGCTAACTACAACTCGCCTGCCGCTGACTATCCCGTAGCTACCACCTGGCACCAGTCCTCAAACTACGCAGGGATGCAGGCTGACGTGCGGGCCAGCCTCGGCCCCAATGACCTTTCCGGCGGCCTGTACTCGTTCTTCCAGAACGAAGACGACCTCTTTGGCCTGGTGATCAACAACCAGAGCTATGCCTCCAACTCCGTGCCCAACACCACCGCGACCGCCGACGCCGGCCTGCTCGAGTTTCACCTCGGCGATCATCTCCGTGTCAACCGCTACATCACCCTCCTTGGCGGCATGCGCTTTTCAATGTACCGCGCCACTTTGAATGAGAGTGCGGCCTACCCGCGCATCGGAGCCACCGTGGAAATTCCGCGTCTGCATTGGGTTTTGCGCGGATTTTACGGGCACTTCTTCCAGCCCGCTCCGGTGCAGACCGTCTCCAGCGCCTTCCTCAACTACCTCAGCACCCAACATGGTCAAAACACCTTCGTGCCGCTGCCCTCCGAGCGTGACGAGGAGCACCAGTTCGGTATCCAGATTCCGTATCGCGGCTGGGTTCTGGATGTGGATACCTTCGAGATCGG
>JAJZVZ010000166.1 GCA_021846945.1 Acidobacteriota bacterium
CCGTACAGGGGCTTCCAGGAAACGCGATGCTCTGTCCTGGTGCTCGACGCTATCGTGAATCCACTCGCCCAATCCGGCTCAAAGCCGAGGCGCGACGCCAGCAGCACCTGTTCCGCTTCACGATCGACGGAATAAGTAGAAGCGCCTGACGCATCGAGCGTGAAGTGCAGCGTCAAGACTCCCCTGGGTGATTTCAGGGTGAGGCTGGCTGTCTTGGCGAGTAGCCCTGACGAACCAAAGAGTGCGAGGAAACACAACGCCACAAGACCGGACAAACGCAAATGCCTCGGCGCGGGGCAACGTGTCATAAGAACAGACTCCGGATCAATTTGCATAGATGCAATCCCTTTCATGTAATTCAAGAAAACAGGCTAAAGTTACCGGTCTCTCTTCAATCACCGGCAATCAATAACGAGCAGCGCTTTTAAGGATAAGCCCAACCCGGCCGAAGCATCGGCCGGGTTGGATCTGGATAAGTTTACCTAGAAGGTGAACCGCATCGTGAATTGCAACTGGCGAGGTGTGTTGTGAGAGGACAGCATGTTCTCGACGCCGTCGCCTCCATTCGGATTGTTGTATCCCTGCACGTTCAACGCATTAAAGGCGTCCATGTTAAAGCGCAGATCTGTGCTCTCAGTAACTGGGAAGACCTTGAACACAGACAAATCAACGGTGTAGTTGATCGGCCCGTTGAGGAATGTGTGAGAGAAGGGATTGGTGTAACTGCCGGGAGAGAAGCCGATTGTAACCGGCTGACCATTATTCAAAGACGGCGCGGTAACCTGCACGTTATTGTTGCCGTAATTGGTGGTTCCGGGCGTGGTGTCGACCGGAGTCCGGAAGGGAACGTAGCCAGATGGAAGACCGCTGAGTCCTTTGGTGGCGGCATTAATAACGGTTGAGGGTACGTAGCCGTTGAACCACTCAAAAGCCTTATAGCAAACGCCACTGCGGCAGTCGGTAATTCTGGCGTTGTGCTTGTAGACCTTGATGGGGTTGGTCGGTCCCCAGTTTCCACTGGAGGGCTGAAAGACCTCCGTGGCGATACTTCCGTCGCCGGCGAGCTGCCAACCGCCTATCACCTCGTTCATCAAGCGGTTGGAGTTGCCAAGGAAGCGCTTGCCTCGCCCAAATGGAAGGTCTGCGATTCCATTGAAGGTAATGTGGTGCAAGGGTATTGCGCTGTCAAGATTGTATTGCTCCCATCGCGCCAGCCCTTTCCAATCGGCATAAGGCGCAATGCCGGCCGGGCGAGCCGGAGGGAGAACGGGCGAGATGACGGTTCCGAAAGGCGAAGTCATCGTACCTACATTGCCGCTGGTGCCGAGATACGAGGCGGCTGTGTAGACAAGACCGTCGCGGGAGGAGTTGCCCCCCAGGCGGAGCGGCTTGGACCACACATAGCTGAGTTGATAAGCAAACCCGCTATGGTACAAGCGCTGGTAATTGACTTGCAGGGCGTTGTCGTTTGACCAGCCGTCCCTTGCCTGCCACAGGTTGCCGCCGCTGTAGATCGCCTGGTCATAAGGACCAAGCGCGGTAGCGGCATAGGTGTTTTGTTGTGGCGTGCCGATGACCGAAGCGCCGCCAGTCGGAGGGATGGTGCCCGTCTTCATCTCCCAGGTGAAGTTGGACGGGTGGGTGTTGTAGTAATAGGGATGGTCGAGGTTGGCCGCGTGCGTCCAGACCCAACTGACCCGCAGCGCTGAGTTGCCTTTCAGCGGCTGCTCCAAGGTCGCGTTCATCTGGGTGACAAAGTTTGGGGCATAGTTGGGGGCGAAGGTCCACAAAGTGAATCCCGGGGTAATGGCGTTGGTCGTGGTGCTGTCCACGACGTTGGCGCTATTCACGCCCATCACCACTGGCTGGGGAGCTCGCAGCAAATAGCTGGGCAGTCCGTCAGGTGATTGATTGGCTGCCATATAGCTCTGGCTATAGGCATCCTCAAACGGCTCGTTTTGGAGCTCGTTCTTGACGCTGTTACGTGCGGGAATGGGGTAGATATATCTTCCGTAGGCTCCACGGATCACGGTTCCGTACTTGCCGCCGAAGGGCTGGTAAGCAATGCCCAGGCGCGGGCTGAAATTCAAGTTGTAGCTCTTCATCAGCGCGCTGGGATATCCGGCTTCCGCGGGGGTCTCGAACTTTACGCCCAGGTTCTCGAGATTGGTGATCACCGCTTGCGTGGTGAAACCTTCGGAGATGAGTTTCGCGGGAGGAACGGCTGTCACTTGGGCGTCGTTTTTCAGGTCGAAGGCGTTTGCCATCCCGTATTTCACCCACACGGCAGGATGGGACTCCCAGCGCACCCCAATGTTTGCCGTAAGGTTCCGGCTTACATGGTAGTTGTCCTGGAAGTAGGCATCGAACTCCATGTCGTGGAAATGGGTATACGGCGGGTTAAAGCGGACTGTGTAACTGGAGGCGGAGCCCAGGAAGAAATCGCCATTCTGGTTGCCTGTGTTTGGAAGAACCCCGTAGTTCTTACCTGTGGAAGGATCTTCGAGGCCGGTTGAGTAGGGGCCGAAACTCACAGCATCGGGAGATTCGTCTGGCAGGGTACCCATCCGTTCGTGCCTATAACGTCCTCCAAATTGCATCTGGTGCTTTCCTACGGTCTTGGTCAGGTTTTCGTCGAGATTGGTTATGATCTGGCTCATACCGTAAATGAACTGCGTTGTGAAATACGGGTAGATCAGGTTTGAGCCGATGCCCGGAAATCCGGGCTCACCAAAGTTGTTGGGCAGTCCCAGCTTTTTATCGAAATTGGCAAAAGGCGTCCCGCCGGCGTAGTTCTGCTGGCTATACCATTGCTGGCTCAGAACCGCTTCAGAGAAGAACGAGGGCGAAAAGACGTGCGTGTACCCGAGGGCAGTGGAGAAAGTTGCGGCGGGATTGTAGGCGAGGCCGCTGGCCCCGGCGGGAAAGCCATCGGCCGCGATGGTCGCTGGGTTGTTTTTCGGGTAGTTCCGCAACGCGTGTTGCGTCTGCAGATTGTTCGTAAAGCGCAGGTAGGCGCGGTTGTTTTCGTTGAAGACCTGGTCCAGACGGAAGGTGATAGTGGGAATGACCGTGAAGTTGGGATTGACGCCTTGGATATTTGATTGAATCAGGGGATTGTCGGGCGTGGTTGGCGTGGGTGTGATGTCGAAGAGAGTTTTGGCAGTCGGCGATATGCGGCCGATGGGAATCTGGTTGTTCGGAAAGGGCGTGCGGCAGTATTGGTTGTTGGGATTGTTTGGACTTCCCGCGCAATTCGTGGATGGCTGCGTCGTTGAGGGGTCATAAAGAACCTGCAATAGGCCCTCGCCGTTGATCAACCCGCTGAAGTCTCCGCCCCGCATAGCTGGGGTGGGCACGGTTGCCAATATAGTGGAAGCTTGCGAGAGCGAATACCGCTCATAGGCGAAAAACCAGAAGCTCCGGTCTTTCCCGTGATAGACCTTGGGAATGATGATGGGGCCGCCGGCGGAGGCACCAAATTCGTTGCGTACATAGTGGGGCGCGGAAAAATTCGATGGATCCTGACGGGCCTTGGCGATGCCGATGGCGTTGTTGCGCGCCGTCTCAAAGAACGTGCCGTGCAGCGCATTGCTTCCCGACTTGGTCGTGATCACGGCCGTGCCTGGAGTTGAGTAGAGCGCGCTACTGTCGTTGGTTTGGATCTGAACCTCCTGCACCGAATCCGGATCGGGCAGGCTGGCCTGGGTCATATTTCCCAACTGCCGGTTGTCGAGAGGGGCCCCGTCTGCGACATACTCGAGGGCCTGCTGGAGAAGGCCGTTGGCGCGCTGACCGTTGCCTTCCAGCCCGGGCGTGGTCATGCCTGCAAGGGTATACAGGAAGCGCCCATTCATGGGGAGTTGGTTGATCCTGCTGTTTTCCAGAGTCGAGCCGATGGTGCCGTTGTCGGTGGTGGTGAGCTGCACCTCGTTGCCCGTCACCTCCACCTGTTGCGTCACCGCCCCGGCGGTCATCACGGGGTTGATCACGGCGTTCTGCGCCACTAGAAGCTGGAGCGTCGTCGTGTAGGTTTTCATGTTCGGCGCGCTGACGGTAACGACATAGGTTGCCGCGAAAAGACCAGGAACCTGATAGAACCCAACGTCATTGGATTTTGTGTTGATGGCCACCGAAGTGGCCTGGTTGACGACGTTAATCGAAGCCCGCGGTATGACTGCGTGAGTCGTATCCATTACGGTACCCTGAATGGAGCCGGCTCCGCTTTGTGCTACCGCGTTCAAACAGCAGGTCGTCATTCCCAACACGATGGCTGCTGCAAGAAACCGCAAATTCCACCTGCGAAGTGTGTGCGTCAGAAGACTGGCAAACTGTTTCATCTGAGTATGTCCTCTCTACCTTGTTGATTGATTTTGGTTTTGTTAGTCGAATACGTACGTGGGAGCGCTGCACAGGCAACCGCCATTTCGGCCCAAACCACAACGGTGAAGTTGAATCGCATGGTGGAATAGGAGGAGACGGGCAGCTTCTTGAGTCAATGTTTCTTGCTGTTGGCGGCTGTACGTTCATCCCCCCGAATTTTCCTTTTTCGTGCCTTGAGTCGTCTCACCCACCGAGTCACAGTTTGTCCGCGACAAACATTGATTTGGCGTATCCCTACCTGCGTTCAGTGCAACTGAATGGAGGCTTGCCCGTCCCGAATCACAGGTCTGCGATACAAGCCGCGCAACAGTCCTGGGAGATAGGTGAGCATCCCATCAGGATGAAAGAGAAACAAGTCAATTTACTGTGTACCCACTGTTGTGACCCCTCCAAAGCCCAATGTGGGCGACTGATTCTGGGCTTTCCCCAGGCCAAGGCAGGTTGATAGGCAGTCTTGTCTCCAGACGATTTCTATTTCTCAATGGACTGGGAACTGGAGCATGGCCAATGGGGGGTGTAAGATACTGATCTTTGAGGCGTTAACAGAATTGCGTAAGTGTGGAATATGGATGCCCGAACGGTGTTCTAATTTGGTGAACCGTTACGACAGTGCCCGACGTTTTGCCGGGAACTGACCACAGCTTTTGACAGTGGGAGAGAACAATTTCCCACATGTGGGGGATTCCTCACTTGGTTGCAGGGCCACATCGTTTCGAACTTGATCAAATGCTTCCAATGTGTGGTAAGCTGGCTGACAACAATAATTGGGGCCACGATAAATGCCAGTGACGGTGCAGACTGCGCTAGCGAAGGAGTCGCCTGATCCCGAAGCGTGCTGGGCTCTGCTCGAACGTGTCGCGGCGAGTCCACACTTGCGTCGCGCTCCGCGATTGCGGGAACTTCTATTTTATCTCGGCCGACGTTCGCTGAAGGACGGCTGTTTTCAGGTTCATGAGCAAGAGATTGGCGTCGATGTGTTTGGTCGGCCCCAAACCTACGACACCAGCGCTGACAACATCGTCCGGGCCAACGCCACCGAGCTTCGCAAACGCATTGAGGCCTACTTCGGAACGGAGGGTTCCGATGAAGCGCTGATCATGGAGATTCCCCGGTGGAGTTACATCCCTGTTTTCCGCCACCGTGAGGCGGAATCCACGGGATCGTCGGATCCACCAGTGCTTGCGCTTGCACCTGTCGATTCCGCTCCATCAGTCTCAGCGATTTCGACGCCTTTGCGCCATCGCCTTTGGACCTTATCTGGTTGGTTTGTTGCACTTTTCCTGATGGCAGTTTGCATGGCACTCTCGGTGCAGAACCGTTTCATGCAGCGGCAGTTGTACCCATGGCGGTATGAGCCTGCCGTCAGAGCGATGTGGTCAGGCTTTTTTGATCCGAGCCGGAAAACCGATATGGTGATGGAAGACTCGTCATTCCTATTAGTCCAGAACTTGAGTCAGCAGACATTTTCATTCAACGACTATCTCACCCGTACTTATCTCGACAAGCTGCAAGTTCAGAAGTTTAGTCCGGCTTTCCACTCTGCCCAGAATTTGATCGCTGGCAAAACACTGGCGCGCGCCGGCGAAGTCCGGCTAATGGAGCACATCTTGGCGTTGGACCCTGTGGGCCGAAATCTTCATCTGTATAATGCCCGGGAGTACACGCCAGCGCTACTCACAAAAGACAATGTAATTCTGCTGAGCAATCCCACATCAAATCCGTGGGTTAATCTCTTCGAAAACCACTTGAACTTTACTGAGCAACCTAACAGTGCTGGTGAAAGTCCGGTCACTAACCACGCTCCCGCTGCCGGCGAACAAGCTGTCTACTTTCCAACGGATACTACGGGATACTGCGTAGTGGCATATCTTCCCAAGCCGGACGACACCGGCAAGATGCTGATCGTTCAGGGAACTTCCTCTGAGGCCACTGAAGCGGGCGGAGATTTTCTCCTGTCAGAAGACCAACTATCCGATTTCCGGGAGAGACTGCAAACAGCCACATTTCCGTATTTTGAAGTGCTGCTAAAAATATCGCACGTGACTGGAACGCCTATCAGCAACACGATTGAAGCCTACCGGACTTATCCTAATCTGCATTGACGCTCCGGTGGAAACACAGCAGAATAGACCGCATCTACACCGAGCGGACTACCTGCTTCACGGTTCAAATTCGTCTTTCTAACCTGTTTCTGCCTACAATGCAACAAAAGCGAGAAGATCACTGGAGCTCAGATGTGCGCGCACCCATCAATCAGCACGGCGGGTTGATCGCTCTGAGGGGAACAAAAGCAAACCGTGCTTCGCGGAACGCGGGGGTTGATCGAGCGTGGGGTCGCCACTTCCTGGACCGGCTCGGCGGATATAGCTTAGGACTGTCTCGATCATCCCTGTGCGGCCAGTTTTCAGTAGGCGCTTGGCAGATCAAGCGGCGGCCGTGCAGGCCAAGAGCTGTTCCAGAACCTATACCTTAGAGAACAGACCCCTCAGATCAATACACCGCCGCCGGGCAATAACCAGATCAGAATGCCAGGCCATTCGGTGGGCCAGAAACCTATACCTACAATGAGGCGAGGTGATAGCGTCGACGTGCATCCTGCGGGCCGCTTCCGATCTCGATAATCAGGTTTCGCTCAACAAGTGAGGCGAAGCGCTTTCTCGCTGGACGGGCAGAGAGCTTGTCTGTGTGGCAATCTGGAACCTTAAATGTCCTGCATCAGGATTCGCGGCCAGCAGCGATCCATTTAAAGAACTTGGAAGCAGCTCGGAAGTCGATGGCTTCCGAGTTCGATGCAGGCATCGGATGTTCGTCGAATGACGAGACCTGGTTATAGCGTTTCTCCTTTTAGACAGGACCAGTCAAAAGGAAATCTTCCCACTTCATGCTCCGAAGCCCATGCCGCCGCGCGCAGTCTTCATCGCCGGGAGCGGTGATCACCAAAGGGGTAAAGGCAGGATAGCGCCGACAGAACTCCATCAGTCCCCTCAAGTCTTGACTGCTGAACCTGCCTGTTTTCACCTCCACGGCCCACTTTCCCCAAGTTCCCTCAAACACGGCATCAACCTCCAGCGGCTCTTCCCGCCAATAGGTGACGCGCTGGCCCTGATTGACGGCAAATGCCAGGCAGGCATTCTCGACCCAGCAGCCGAATCGCTCCGGTTCCTTCTTGCGATCTGGAGCGCCGTCAGGATGCAGGGCCGAAAGCAGGCCATTGTTGAGCGTGACGAGTTTGGGAGGAGAGGAGCGGCGCCGCGAAGCCGCAGAGGAGTATTTCTCCAGCGGCGCAACCAGGTAAGCGTCCTGCAGGAGTTGGAGATAATGTTCAACTGTCTCCAGGGCGCCCTTGTCCTGCAACTGCCCCTGGATTTTCTGCAGGGAAACGATCCTTGCCGGCGAGCCGACCGCCACGGCAAAAACCTGCCGCAGCAGGGCTGGGCGGCGAACGGCGCCTTGGGCCAGCACGTCGCGACCGATCGCGGGCTCGATGATCGCGTCACGCAGATAGGCGCGCCATCGCGCCGGGTTCTTTTCGAATTCCAGCGCGCCCGGATACGATCCGAAGCGGACGACGCCCGAAGCAGCTTCCTCAGGAGAGCGGTGAAAGACCTCGGCCAAAGCAGCCGCCGGCCAGTGGCTGAGGGTGAGACGCTCGAATCGTCCGGCCAGGCTTTCCCGCGATCCGGTCGCAACATGAAGCGCCGAGGAACCGCTAGCTACAACATGAATGGGAATCCGCTTGCGGCGAAGGCGGTCCCACTGCCCCTTAAGCTTTGCCGCCCAGTCGGCAAGGCGATGGATTTCATCCAGCATCAATACGGCTGGTCCGTTCTGGGCACGTGCTTCCGCATCCGCCCAGCACCGCTCCCAGAAACCGGGCAGCGCGGCACTCGGATCATCGCCCGCGGCATACACCGCCTGATCGCCAAATTGCCCGGCAAGCTCCAGCAGGAGCGTGGTCTTGCCCACCTGCCGCGGTCCGGTCAGGATTTGAATTCGGCCGGGCGCGGTTTCACGCAGCCGTTCCTTCAATACCTGCCGGCAGTGATCGTAGCCGTTCTCCAGTACAACCATAATCGAATAATTATTCGACTATACCGTAGGATCGGTCAAGAGCGATTTCCCGTTCCCACAAATATCAATGCGGAAAAGCTCGCACAGAACCGGTCCTTGCTGGTTGGGCCCCTAAGCTACAGGGTTCGGTGCAGCAATGGGCCTACCTGGCCTTCAACGCGGTCGTGCCTACGGACCTGCCGATTCGTTTCCATCTCATCATTCTCCCGGGGTGGGTTCAATGCGGTTGGATGCACCTTAGCACGCCCTCGGAGTATCTGAGAGCTAGATAGAGAGGCGGGTTCGGTCAATGCCGCGCCTTCTTCTGTGCGCCTCACTGGGCAGTTCCCCGCAAACCGGCCTAGCGTCAGGGTTTTCTCGAGCGTTCTGTGTTGGTGGGTTGTTTCCCAACCTATAGGTTGGGGACCCAATGCTTTCGCATGGTGGCGATGTGCCGCAGAGCGGAGAGCCGCTCCGGCGCCAAGGTGCCCAGCGCCCGCCATGCTCCCTTGAATTCGTCGATTTCAGCGATCAGGCCAAGGATCTACGGAGTGATTTGGATTGTGGCAGCCTGGATCATGGCACCCAGTTGTATACCCAATTACACCCATTTACCTGTCCCCCAAAGCTACACGTTTCGGATATATTCTTATGACTGCATCTTTTCATATATGCTGTCATTGACTACAATATCTAAGGGGGTGAATGCACCGTGGCTGTCCTGACCGTACGTAACCTTTCAGAAGAGACGCACCGCGCTCTTCGCCATCGCGCTGCCGAGCATGGACGTTCGACCGAAGCCGAGGTCCGCGCAATTCTCGAGGAAACTGTCCGTCCCGCCGAGCGGCTAAAAATAGGCTCTGAGCTCTTCCGCATCGCCCAGGAGATTGGAGGCATGGACGACCTCGAAATTCCGCGCGACCGGGGCAAGGTCATAGGAGCAACCTTCGAATGATTGTCCTGGACACGAACGTTCTCTCCGAGCCCTTTAGATCGAAGCCATCCACCAAGGTCCTCGAATGGCTGGACAGCCAAGTGGCCGAAACTCTCTATCTGACGACCGTCACTCGTGCGGAGCTGCGATTCGGGGTGCTGCGGCTGCCGGACGGCAAACGCAAGAACGACCTCGCCGCCAAGATCGAAGAGGTGCTCGGTCTCTTCAAGGAGCGGACGCTGAGCTTCGATGTTGAGAGCGCCGAGCAGCTCGCTCAAATTCTGGCTCGAACCGAAAAGATAGGCCAGAAGCCTCCGGTACCGGATGCATATATCGCAGCGATCGCTGCGGCGAACCGCTTCGCTGTGGCCACTCAGAATGTGGTTCATTTCCAGAGCACAGATGTTCCATTGATCAATCCCTGGGACTGAAGAAGGAATAAAGAAACGTCCATCTGCCTGAGAGACCGAAATGGAGGCGATGGCAGGATGTCATTCCTTGCTCTTGCTGCTCCGCTGTATGCGCCTTAGTGAGAGCAGCGGCCACGCCGAGTTTCGCCCTTGATACAGATGGAGCGAACTTTACTTTCAAGATTGCGCCGACACGACAGTGGAACTTAGATCACGAGTCCTGATAATCATCCATCTCGTGGTTGATTATCCACCATGAAATGGACGATTACAGAACCCTCAAATGAAAATCGATCACATGTGCAAAACGTGCTTACTACCCTCCTTCGTTTCTGGGCGGGCAACCAACCGACAATCTGCAGAGAACGATTGCTTCACCAGATCCGTTCTTGCTAAACCGCGAAAGGCTCATTGACATAGGGTTCAGAATGGGAAGTCAGCAAGCGTCAGGTCTTCTCGATCAAGTTATCTTGGCGGGGCCGTCTCGCAACCTATAGGTTTTGAGACAGCCGGATCGGGCAGATCCGGCTGTTTGTTTTCTGTGGGTTACGGGGCGGGTTTCCCGCACCCTTTTGAGACGGCGGCGGCCGAGCGGGAAATCGGGCCCTGAAGCC
>JAJZVZ010000167.1 GCA_021846945.1 Acidobacteriota bacterium
AAGAAAAATCTGACGTTCAATTTGGGCCTGCGTTACGAAGCACACCCCGCCGTCTCAGTACAGAACAGCGAGACCGACACCTTCGATCTGAAGAACGACGCCATGGTCCTGGGTAATTCGATTCAGAACCTTATCGCCAAGGGCTATACGACCCAAGCCATCATTACGAACGATGAACTCATCGGAGTAAAGTTCGAAACTGCCCAACAGGCGGGATTTCCAAGCAAGCTGATGCGGGATTATAACTTCAACTTCCTGCCGCGCTTCGGCTTTGCCTATGTCCCTTTTCAGAACAAATGGGGCACGGTCATCCGCGGCGCCTTCGGCAGATACGACTATCCCACTCCGCTCGAGGACTACGAGAATCACCCCCAGGCCAGCAACCCGTTTACGGCGACGTACGCACAGAGCTACGTAGCCGCCAACCAGTCCATCGATGGCTATCCGAATGAATTGCTGCGCTACAACGATCCGGCTGTCTTCGGCGTGACGGGCGTCAACACAGCCAATGTCGTGAATAGCAACAGCACCACCGCGATTCTGCCAGGAATCACGCCGTTCCTGGTGGCTCCCAACTGGGCGCCGACCTTCGTCAGTGAAACCAACCTGACGGTCGAGCAGCCGCTCAAAGGACATTCGGTTGTCAGGGCAAGCTATATCTGGACCCATACGAGCAATCTCGACGTAATCATGAATCCGAACAACCACCCGAGTGACTTCCAGTGGGAAATGGCCACGGGTACAGCTTTGCCAACCGGCGGCGCCTCAGTCATCGGCACGCCGCTGCAGAACACCTACGCCGCAACAGCCACCGGTCCTTACGATCAGACTACCTTTGGCAGCTTCCAGTGGCACACGCGGGCCGGCTGGTCCAACTACAACGCGCTTCAGATCGATTACCAGAGGCTCTACCATCATGGGTATGCCTACCAGTTCACCTATGTCTTCGATAAGGCGCTGCGCATGGGCGGTAACCAGGTAGACGGCTTGTCCGGGATCGATCCTTATGCGAACTATCCCGGCGCTCTGGGAACGCGCGGCACGATGACGCCGACCGCAGATGATGGCCCAATCTACGCCGGTGTAGCTCCGCCGGCGCTGCCCGCGGGCACACCGGTCTGGGCTGATTACCACCATCTGAACTACTTCGAGCAATACCAGCAGGACAGCAGTCAGCCCACAATGCACATCCGCTTCAACTGGCTTGTTGACCTGCCCGTCGGCCGCGGCAAGCGGTTCTTCGGCAACGCCAACAAATTCGTCAATGAGCTCATCGGCGGCTTCCAGTTGGCCGGCGACGGCAACATGTTTGCCCCGCTCGTGCAGGCGACTTCCCGTAGCGACTGGGGCGCCGTCGCGCCTCTTCATATTTACAAGCACAAGTATCCTGTGACGGATTGCACCAGCGGCGTCTGCTACAAAGAGTACCTCTGGTTCAACGGCTACCAGTCTCCAAAGACAACCACCGGACTCAGCGATTCCACGTGCGCCACAAATTGCCTCTCCGGGCTGCCCTCCAGCTATGTGCCTGACCAGGTTCCGATCGACAACACTCCCGGCACTACCAACTTCGGAGCCAACTACGTCGTTGTAACCCTGGCCAATGGAAAGACGCAGTCCGTTCTCTACGACGCCGGACCGATCGGCAGCAACTACCTGAGCAAAACCTGGGTTCACGGCCCCATAAACTGGCCGATTGATGCTTCGCTCTTCAAAGTATTTCCGATCACCGAGAGAGTGAATTTCCGTGTCAACCTCGACGCCTTCAACGTCTTCAATATGCCGGGAGAAAATGCGCCCGGAACCGGGGGCCTGCAGATATTCCGCACCTCCTACAACGCACCTCGCCAGCTTCAAATTACAGCGCGGCTAACCTTCTAGCAAATCGAATGCGCACGGGGCCCACAATGCCTCGTGCGCATTTTCCATTTCAGGGGTTCTATTGATTTTCTTAATTGCACGTTGCCATTCGCTCAATCCTGTCTGACGGAGTGACGCTAAAATCCAAATTATCCGGGGGCAAGCGAAAATCATGAAACTGACGCAGCGGTTCCTGTTTCAGCAAAGGACCCTAGCAGCACTGTGCACGTTCTTCTTCATCAGCCTCTGTACCGCCTGCTCAAGCAGTAACACTGCTGCCAGTACTACTGGCGGCAGCACCGGCAGTGGCAGTAATTCCAGGCCGTGCGATATCTATGCTTCCACGACACCTTGTGTCGCCGCCTTCAGCACCACGAGGGCGCTCTACACCTCGTATACCGGGCCTCTCTATCAGGTCACGCGCGCGTCAGACCACACCACTCTGGACATTGGACTTCTCTCCGATGGGTATGCGAACGCCGCCGCCCAGGACAGCTTCTGCGCGAATACCACATGCACCATCACCGAGATCTACGATCAATCCTCGAACCACAACCATCTCACGGTCGCGCCGCCGGGCGGGGCTGACCAGGGCGCGGGGCCCGGCGGCTACGATCTGCCTGCGGTCGCCAACGCCTTGCCGGTGACTGTAAGTGGTCATAAGGTGTACGGAGTATCGATCTCCCCGGGAATGGGCTATCGCAATGACAAAACCATCGGCATTGCGGTAGCCGGAGAACCGGAGGGTGTCTACATGGTGAGTTCCACCTACAACATCGACAGTGGATGCTGTTTCGACTTCGGGAATGCCGAGGTCAACAACAGAGACAATGGCGCCGGCCACATGGATGCCATCAATCTCCACTGCCCCAGTTCGCCCTGCTCGGCCATTGCGGGACTCGATATGGAAAACGGGATATACGGCAAGTTGCCGGTGCCCGCAGCTTCGTTTGTCACAGTCATGGGAGCAAACGACGGTCAGACGAGCTACACCATCTGGCAGGGCGACGCTCAATCGAACTCCCTCACCACGACGGGATCGAGGGCGCTTCCCACCGGATATTCTCCGATGAAACAGGAGGGAGCCATCATCCTTGGTATCGGTGGCGACAACAGCAACAGGTCCAGCGGCTATTTCTTCGAAGGCGTCATGACGCAGGGAGCGCCCAGCAACACCGTAATGAACAGCATTCAGAACAGCATCGTCTCGGCCGGATATTCGGGCCTATGAGACTATGAGTTGCCGGGGGCCTCTGCCTCCGGCCTGCCCTTCCCCCATCGATCCCGGGCGGGATCCGCCCGGAAAATCCTCAGTCCCGGTAAAATAAAGATGTGACCAAACCAACCTTGCCCGCGGCCCCTTCCGTGGGATTTGTTTCGCTCGGCTGCCCCAAGAACCTCGTTGACTCCGAGGTGATGATGGGCTTGCTCGACCGCGCCGGCGCACGGCTGACCGCGCGGCCCGAAGAGGCCGAAATCCTGGTCGTGAACACCTGCAGCTTTATTGACACGGCCAAGCAGGAGTCCGTCGACGCAATCCTGGAGATGGCCCGGCACAAGACCGAGGGGCGGGCGCGAAAGCTGATCGTGGCTGGCTGCCTGGTGGAGCGCTACCGCGACGAGATCCGCAAGAGCATTCCCGAAGTGGACGCCGTGGTGGGCACCGGCGAGCTGGAAGCGATTCTGGAAGCCGCGGGGATGGCGCACTCGGTCGCCGCGCCTTCGCCGTTCCACATTCTCAGCGGCGCGGCCGAGGCCAGGCCCGGGCAGGAATCGCAGGCCGGCACGCACAAGCATGGTTCTCGCGAGGAAGGCGACGCGCGTGAGCAGCAGGGCCGCTTCAGCCGCGAGGAGTGGCAGGGGACGGCGCATCTGCTGCCCACCTACCTCTACGACGAAACCACGCCACGGCTGCTTTCGACGCCGCGCGCGTCGGCGTACATCAAAATTGCCGAGGGCTGCGATCATCCCTGCAGCTTCTGCATTATTCCCAACCTGCGCGGCAAGTTCCGCTCGCGCCGCTTTGAATCGGTGGTGGCCGAGGCCGAGCAGCTTGTCGCCCGCGGCGTGCGCGAGATTACGCTGATCGGCCAGGACACGACCTGCTACGGCGAGGACCTGGGCATGAAGGACGGGCTGGCTACGCTGCTTGATGCGCTCGCCCGCATCGAGGGCCTGCGCTGGCTGCGGTTTCTCTACGCCTATCCCAACCGCATCACCGGCAGGCTGCTGGGGACGATCGCGCGGCACGACAACATCTGCAAGTATCTCGACGTACCGCTGCAGCACGCCTCGCCCGAAGTGCTGAAGCGCATGAAGCGCGGTGCCGGCGCCGATATTTTCTTAAAGACGCTGGAGAAGGTGCGCGCGGCGGTGCCTGGCATTGCGCTGCGCACCAGCTTCATCGTTGGCTTCCCGGGCGAGTCGCTCCGCGACTTTGAGATTTTGGAGGAGTTTGTTGCTGAAGCGAGGTTCGACTGGCTCGGTGTCTTCAACTATTCCGACGAGGAAGGCTCGGGCGCGCACGCGCTGGACGCCAAGGTTCCCAAGCGCACGATCGAGGCGCGGCGGCGGCGGCTGATGAAGCTGCAGCAGTCGATCTCAAGGCGCGCCAAACAAAAGTGGGTTGGGCGCGAGGTGGTTGTGCTGGCCGAGGGTGAGAGCGAAGAATCCCCGCTCCTGTGGGAGGGCCGCACCCAGTACCACGCCCCGGAGATCGACGGCAAAGTCTACATCAACGACTTTGGCGAGCTGGATGGGCTGGAGGCGGGGCGGTTCTATCGCGCCGAGATCACCGAGGCGCACGACTACGACGTTGTAGCGCGGATTATTTCCGCGGCAGGGTAGCGTGGCGCACTAGTCTCAATCCAGACCCGAAGCACTCAGCATTTTTCCTGTCAGCAGGCGCCAAACGTATTCGACGGGGCGGCGCTGAAATTGGCGGGGACGCTGAGTTTTGCTCTCCTGCGAGATTTAACTTGCCGGCGCATTAACTGAGGCATAGGATCTGCGCATGACTCTTCACCGCCGCTCTGTCCTTAAAGCTGCCGCGTCATTTGTGTCCGCCGCCGCATTGCGCGATCTGGCAGCCCAGGCGCCTGCACCACAGTCAGCCTCGGTGCAGGTGGTCGGCGCGGGCCAGGACCGTTTCGGCCCTCCCCGAACGCTGGGCTTCAGCTCGCTCGCGTTCAAAGTCGCCAGTAGCGACACCGGCGACAACCTGTTCATCATTGAACACAGGAATCTGATGCCCGGGACAGGCCCGGCTCTGCATCTGCACTTCTCGCAGGACGAGTGGTTCTACGTCATGGACGGCGAGGTTGTTTTCCAGGTGGGCGACGAGCACGCGCGCCTGCGCAGCGGCGAGTCCGTTCTCGGCCCGGGCCGCATTCCGCACACCTTTTCCGCGATTGGTTCGCCTGCGCATATGCTGATCGCCTTCGCACCCGCGGGGATGATGGAACAGTACTTCATTGACGCGGCAGCACACCCTTCGCTGGCCTCCACGGCAGACTTCATGAACCGGTACGAGATGCGGTGGATGGGTCCGTCGCCATTTTGGAAATCATAGAGCGCGTTGCAAAGATCTCTGATTGGACAAGACGTGGGGCATCGAGGTACGGCTGAACCAGCGTTTATTCCCTGATTTCCCGCCCTTTATCTGCCCCCTGATCCCGGCGCGGTGCTATGCTCTCAACCGGTATGTTCGGTCTTTCTCTGCTGAAGTCTGTCACCGTGGCCATGCTGATTCTGGTCAACGCCTTTTTTGTGGCCGCGGAGTTCGCGCTGGTTTCGGTGCGCGAGACGCGCGTGGAGCAGCTTCTGGCCGCGGGCGTTCCCGGCGCACGCGCGGTGAGCCGGCTGCAGCGCAGCCTCGATGAACTTCTGCCAGCCGTGCAACTGGGCGTGACACTCTGCTCGCTGGCGCTGGGCTGGGTGGGCGAGCCACTGGTGGCTTCGACGATCCTGGAGTGGCTTGGGGACTTGCCCTATGCTCAGGTCTATTCCCATGTCGCCGCAGTGGCGCTCGGCTTTGCTCTTATCACTTACCTCGACGTCGTGGTGGGAGAGCTGGTGCCCAAGTCGCTAGCCTTGCGCCGCTCTGAGGCCTTGGCGCTGGCGGTGGCGCCGCCGATGCTTGTCTTCATGAAGTTGACGCGCCCTGCGGTACGGCTGTTGAGCGGCTCGGCCGCGCTGGTGCTGCGCGGATTTGACGTGCCGGTAACCGAGCGGGCCGCGGTTCACTCGCCCGAGGAGCTGAAGCTGATTACGACGGCTGCGCGCCGGATGGGCATTCTGCCCAAGTTTCAGGAGACGCTCATCCATCGCGCGCTCGAGCTGGACGACGTTCCCACCCGCGAGATCATGACGCCGCGCCAGAAGATCTTTTCGCTGCCGTCAAATATGCTTCTGGAGGAGGCCAGCGCCAGGGTGATCGCCCGCCAGATTTCGCGTGTGCCCGTCTATGATGAGACACGCGGCCCCGAGCACATTATCGGCGTGGTGTACTCGCGCGACCTGGCGCGGCTGATGTTCTTCCGGCCGGTGGCCTCACAACAACGACCGGATGCCGCAGGAGGCGCGCCGAGAGCCCGTCCTGAGCCGGTTGAACGAGGCCCCGTCGCCGAAGCCGGGGAAGCTGCGAGCGCAGCGCCAGCCGCCGCCCGCTCAACCACGCCTTTTGCGCAGCTCAGGCTCGGCCAGATTATGCGCGATGTGCTGGTGGTGCCTGAGACCAAATCCGCCCTTGATCTGCTGCGCGAATTCCAGCAGCGCCGGCGTCATCTGGCCGTGGTGGTGGACGAGTATGGATCTACCGTCGGCCTGGTCACCGCCGAGGACGCCATCGAACAACTGACGGGCGAGTTGGAGGACGAGTTTGACGCGCCCGCGCAGCCGATTCTGACCACCGCGACCGGGGCGCTGCTGATGGATGGCGACGTGAACCTGCGCGATCTGGAGACGCAGATGCAGTGGAACCTGCCACGCGAGGGCGGCGTGGAGACGCTGGCCGGCTTTCTGCTTGTCCGCTTCGGTCATCTTCCGGATGCGGGCGAATGGGTGGAGTATGATGGGCGGCGCCTTACGGTTACCGAGATGGACGGGCGGCGCATTGCCAAAGTGCGCGTGGAGGCGGCCGCGGGTTCGGTGAAAAAAGATGTGTAGCGGATTCTTTCGGCAGGCTCGCAGGCCGGGGAAGACGCTTACATTGGAAGAAGGCGGTGATTGAGCAGCGCCATTGCCGCGGGACCATCCTGAGGAGAATTGCGATGACAGTGGGCAAGAACAAGGGCATGAACAAGGGCCTGACCAACTATGGCGATGATGAATTTTCGCTTTTTCACCGTAAGGCTTTTATTAAGGCCATGGGCTATTCCGACGATGCGCTTGACCGCCCCATTGTCGGCATTACCAATACGTTCAGTGACTACAATCCCTGCCAGGGCAACGTGCCGGAACTGATTGAAAGCGTGAAGCGCGGCGTGATGCTGGCTGGCGCCCTGCCGATGGCGTTTCCGACGATCTCGATCCACGAGAGCTTTGCGCATCCGACCTCGATGTTTTTGCGCAACCTTATGGCGATGGACACCGAAGAGATGATCCGCGCGCAGCCGATGGATGCGGTGGTGGTGATCGGCGGCTGCGACAAGACGTTGCCGGCGCAGGTGATGGCGGCGGCCAGCGTGGATCTGCCGACGGTAGTGGTTCCTACGGGACCGATGGTCGTGGGCCATCATCGCGGCGAGGTGCTGGGCGCATGCACGGATTGCCGCCGCTTATGGAGCCAGTTCCGCGCCGGCAGGAAAGACGAGGACGAGATGGCGGTGATCGGCGGCCGCCTGGCGCCGTCAGTGGGCACCTGCATGGTGATGGGCACGGCGAGCACCATGGCCTGCATGCTGGAAGCGATGGGGCTTTCGCTGCCGATGAGCGCGGCGGTGCCAGCGGTCCACGCTGATCGACGCCGCGTGGCTGAGGCCAGCGGCAAACGCGCCGCCGAGATGGCCGTGAGCGGAGATCCGCGGCCGAGCCAACTCATCACCGCGTCATCCGTACGCAACGCCATGGTTGTGATGCAGGCGATTGGCGGGTCTACCAACGGCTTGATTCACCTGATCGCCATGGCAGGGCGCGCGGGCGTCTCCGTGGATATGGAGGAATTTGACCGTCTGGGACGCGAGGTTCCGGTGCTGGTGAATATGAAGCCCTCGGGTTCGCATTACATGGAGCACTTTCACCACGCGGGCGGCATGCCGGCGCTGATGCGCGAGCTGGCGGATTTTCTCGACCTCAGCGCGCCCTGCGTCGGGGGCGGCACCATCGGCGACGCGATTGCACGGGCTGAAGTGTCACCCGGGCAGGACGTGATTCGGACCCTGGCCGCACCGCTGAAGAAGGAAGGCGCGATGGCGGTGCTGCATGGGAATCTGGCGCCGCGCGGGGCGCTGATCAAGCAATCGGCGGCCTCGCCGGAGCTGATGCGGCACACCGGGCGGGCGGTGGTCTTTGAGTCGGTCGAAGACATGACCGCGCGCATCGATTCGCCGGATCTTGACGTGCGCGCTGACGACATTCTGGTGATGCGCAACGCCGGTCCAAAGGGTGCGCCGGGCATGCCCGAGGCGGGCTATCTGCCGATTCCGATGAAGCTGGCGAGAGCGGGCGTGAAAGACATGGTGCGCATCTCGGACGCGCGCATGAGCGGCACGGCCTTCGGCACGATTGTGCTCCACATTGCGCCGGAAGCGGCGGCCGGCGGCCCGCTGGCCATCGTGCGGAATGGCGACCGGATCGAACTGGACGTGGAGGCGCGCCGCATTGAACTGCTGATCGACGAGGCGGAGATGCAAAGGCGACTCACCGCATGGAAGAATTTGCCGTCGCACCGCAAGATGGCGACGCGCGGCTACGCCAGGCTCTATGAGGAGAGCGTTCTGCAGGCCGATCAGGGCTGCGACTTCGATTTTCTGTTGCGCGAGGGCGCCGCAAAGAAAGGCTCCTGAACGCAAACGGAATGGGCTGGGCTGGATCATTCCGATGGGGGTTCATGGAGAAGCTAGTGTGGTCCGCCACAAATTTGCGACATTACCCGATGGACATTGGAGTAAAACGCGGCAGGAGCTGAAGCCCTAATTCTCAAGATTTCGGCTTTCCGGAACGACTAAAGTCATGCCCGGCTGCAACGCATAAGAGCCAGGATTTAAGGTAGCCTACGCTGGATCTCCCGCAAGGGGGCAGCTTGCACTTCCGGCGCATCGGTGCTTCAATTTTCCTTTGAAAGGCCGGTGCAGGAAAGCGCCGGCCGCGCACGCATGGGAGGCGACATGTTGCACGCAGGCAAAGCGATCAAGGTGTCCATCTACCTGAACGAGGGAGCAACCCGCCACGGCATTCCCGTCTATTCCAGCATTCTCGACTTCCTCTTTTATCGCGGCATCGCCGGCGCCACCGTCTTCAGAGGTGTGGCTGGCTTCGGCGCCGACCACCACATGCACTCCCTGAGCTCCGTTGAAATCTCCGATCGTCTGCCGATCAAGATCGAATTCGTAGAAACGCGGGAGAAGATTGACGCAATCCTCGGCAAGCTGGAGGAACTGGCCGGCACAGGGATGATCGAGTTACAGGAAACCACCGTCGCCAAACCCACCCAGCTTTCCAAACCCGCCAAAGCGCCCGAGGCGGCGCTTGCTCATCGCAAGATCGAGGGCAAGGCCAGGATCATGCGCATCTACATCAGCGAAGAGGATCGGTGGAAAGATAGGCCGCTGCACGAAGCACTGGTGATGGCCATGCGCGCCAACGATCTGGCCGGAGTGACGGTCTTTCGCGGCATTCTGGGCTACGGCGCGCACCGGCGCATGCACAAGGACAAGCCGCTCGTCGCCTCGCACCATGGCTCCATCATGCTTTGCGCCATTGACACCGAAGAAAAGCTGCGCGCTTTTCTGCCTCTCGTCGATCAGATGGTTGAGGAAGGATTAGTGGTTTTCTCTGACGTGGACATCATTAAATACGCTTACCGGGCGCCCGATGTTGAAGCAGGCACGGCCACGGCCGAAACCGGCAGCGTATCCAAATAGATGGAGGCGATGCCATGAAGCAGGAATTTCCCGCACGCATGTTGCGCATCCATTTTGGCGAAGACGACAGATGGCAGGGCAAGCCGCTGCATGAAGTCATTCTGGCAAAATGCCTCGAACTGGGCATCGCGGAAGCGATCGTCTATCGTGGCATTGAAGGCTTCGGCACCGCCAGCCGCATCCGTCACGCCAGCCATTGGCGGCTCAGCAATGACGCGCCCATCCAGGTGAGCATCATCGACACCGAAGCGCGGATTGCCAGGTTGATTCCCTTCCTCGACACCGTGGTCGAGGAAGGTCTGGTAGCCGCCTCGACCGTAGATGTCATCCGCTACTCGCGCGTTTCGGGTTAAGGGGCCGCGGAAAAATGCCTCATTTCGGGGGGGATTTCTGAAATGGATTTTTCAG
>JAJZVZ010000015.1 GCA_021846945.1 Acidobacteriota bacterium
GAAAGCCATGAGAAGGGCTTTTCGCCGCTGCCGCCATCGGGCCTGATTGGGCCGCTCACCATCAAAGCGCGCAGGAAAGTGGTCTTATCCGCTACTGCGTGAACGTAGGATTCCGCGGCCACGATTCCTCGTGCGTGACATGGCTGATCCGCTCAACCCAAGGTCCAACCCAAGAATGTCGAGTCTTCTACGTATTTTCCGGGGCTTACAAGTGTTTGGCAGTTTCGGAACCGGCTGTAAGTTGTTGATTTTGTTGATCAGTCCACTTTGACACGGAAGAGGTCGTTGGTTCGAATCCAATCGTGCCTACCATTTTAAAATCAACAGTTTAAGCTGCATCATAACCCAAGATTTTTCCTCTTTTTCACCCAAGGTTTCACCCAAACCTACTGAACTGCCCCGGGCTCGGCCTTGAAGATTGCGTCGAGCATCAGGTTCTGCGCCGCCAGAAGCTCGTCGAGGTCGGTTTGAGTGTATCTGTCCATAGTGAACCTCGAATCGCTCTGGCGCAGCGCGGTCTGCGCCGTCTTCGGGTCCACCTTCTTCTTCGTCGTTAGGAAACTCGACAAGCTGTGGCGGAACTGGTGGAAGCCGAAGCGCTTCACCCGTTTGCCCTTCTTATCGAAGTAGATGGGTACTTCCACCTCTGCCTTCTCTTTTTTCCCTTTCTTCCTTACCGTTCTGATTACCTTGATATTGGTGGTTGTGAGAACGCCAGCTTTAACAGCAGCTGGATACCCTTGGCCGTCATAAGTAAGGACACGCACCGTCGTTGCTCTGCGGCTGCGAAACAAAAACATATGCCCGCCACACTGCACCCATCTTGTTTTTGTTTGTTTCGCCGGCGAGCGGTTCGTTTTTTCATGACCGTTTTTCCCTTTCAACGCGGCGATCTGTTCGGCCGTGGGTTAGACATAAAGGTACTCTGTTCTGTAGTTCGACCGATAACCGATGATACGGCCTTCCCGGCGCCAGTGGGTGATGGTCAAGTCCTTCACCCTGATTTTGCGGGCCATTTCCTTGAGCGTCAGCATCCCTTTCTCTCGTAACCGCTGGCGTCGAGTCCTGAGACCCGATTGCTTACAGATCCAGCCGACGATATGGACATTGAACGCACGGCCATCGCCGGAGCGAAGACCACGTGCGTTGAGAAGATCCACGATCTCGCAGTACTCGTGCTCACCCAGCAACTCATCGATCACTTCCACCACCTCGGGTCTGGTTCTGGAAAGCACACAGAAGGGCAAGGGTAGCGGCAGCTCAAGAGTCTTCACGGCCCCACCCCGGAAACGTACCTGCGCGATGATCTTCTCTTCTTTCCGAAGGGTCACATCTTCCAGGAGTAATCGGGTCATGCGCTTTCGTTCTCGATAAGGAAGGCTTGGATCGTTCCAGACTCGGGGAAAATCCGTAGCCAAGGCGCGGATTCTTTCCCGTTGCTCCGCGCGTAAGGTGCTCTGCTCGCTCTCCTGCTGGTGCTCGTATTCTTCCTGAGCCGAACGCAGATCTCGCAATTTGCTGTTCCAGTCCGCTTCCAGTTGATCAGCAACCAGACGGTTGTCGGGATCCACCTGCAGATAGCGGCGACGCGCCAGGTCTGCTTCTTGTTGCGCGCGCTGGACCACCTGCCGGCGAAGGCAGTCCACTTCCTTGATTCGCGTTTCCACTTCCTGCTCGATGGCCAGCGCCACCTCCAGGTTCAACGGATTGATGGCTGCCAGCAACAGTTCGCCAAGAGCCAAGTCAAGATCACGGCCGGAGATATGCTGGCATTGCTTTTCTCCATATCGGGAAGCGGCATGCCCACAGTTGTAATCCGGATACAGATGGCCACGCCGTTTGTGATAGGACACATGCATGCGTCGGCCACATTTTCCGCAGATTGCCAGCCCCTGAAGCAAGGCCGGACCTTCTCGCGGGGGAGTCTGCTGCCGCTGGCATCGGTATTGCGTAGCGTTCTCCTGGAGCTTCTTCTGATTTTGCTGGTACTCTTCCCAACCGATATATCCTGCGTGCGCGTTGGGAATAAACGCGTACCATTCCTCGGGTTCCACCTTCTTTTTTGTCCGCTTCACCTTGCCGTTGGGCAATTGCACAGATCGTGTGCGTCCGTAACCGTACGCCCCGGCAAAGCGCGGACAGGACAACACCCACGCGGCCCGATAATAGCCCAGCGGCCTCCACACCAGTTCTCCACTATGCACGCCTCCCCAGACACGGTTCGGGAACTTGAGACCCTCCTGACGAAAAGCCTTCACCACCGCCAGCGCCGATCCTGTCCGCCGAAACGTCGCAAACAGATGCCGGAAGCTTTCCTGAACCTGACCATCGGGATCACGCTCTACCTGGCCGCGAGACCCGTAGACTAACCCCGTCGGAAGCCGTCCACCCAGTTCTCCACGCCGCGCCTTCTGCAAGAGACCACCCCGCAGCCGCGCACGGATCAGATGTAATTCCACTTCGCTCATCGTTCCTTTTAGGCCCAGCAGCAACCGGTCGTTGAAGTTCGAAGGATCATAGAGGCCGTCTTCGTCCAGCAGCAGCGTGGACGTGAGCGCGCATATCTCCAGCAATCGATGCCAGTCGCTGGAGTTGCGCGCCAGACGCGAGACCTCCAGACCCATTACGATCCCGGCGCGGTTCATGCTGACCTCGGTGACCAGCTTCTGGAATCCTTCCCGCTCGACCACGCCGCTGCCCGACTGTCCCTGGTCGCAGTCGATGACCACGATCTGCTCAAGCGGCCATCCCAGCGCCAAGGCTCGATCCCGCAGTCCATATTGCCGTTGGCTGCTCTCCACGTTTTCCCGAACCTGCCGAAGCGTGGATTGCCTTACATAGAGGAAAGCATTCCGGCTCAGATGCTCGGCCTGGACCTTCTGATGGGTTTCACTGTTCATAACGCTCCTCCGCACACCAGAGCGATCACTGCTCCTCCCATGAATCGAATCACTTCATCCTGCACAGGGAATGGCACACTGGCCACTTCCTCTGAGGACACCGCCATCGATGGCACGGGCGCGATCAACTCGCCCGCCACCTGCATCCACTTCGCCATCCCTTGGGCCATCAATGCCCCTTGACCCAGCCGCGAACCAGAAGTGCGGTCCCGTGTCAGCACGTACGAACGCAGAGCTTCGTACTGCTCCGTGAGCATCGCCGCCGGCAACATCTGTCTGCGGCCCGGCTTGCCAGCTATGGCTTGCCTCGTTTTTTTTTCGCGGCCACCAGCGCCCGCTCCACCGTTCTGCGATGCACCCGCACGGCAAATTCCTTTTGAATCCGCTGCACCAGTTCCGGCATTGCAAGCGACGGCTCCTGAGCGCGAGCTCGTTCCGCAAACGACACGATCTCCCGTGTCAGCTTGTGCCCTTCTTTGGGGCCGCGGCGCCGGGGAATAAGACCCACCAGCCCTTCGCGCGTAAAATCCTGTCGCGCTTTGTAGAAAGCCGGACGCGAGAAGCCGAAAGTGGCGGCAACGGTGGCGATCGGCATCTCTTCCTTTTCGACCCGGCGCAGCATCTCGTACTTGACCTGGGTCAGGTCCTGAGGATCGAAGAAGCTCTCCTCCAGAAACAAACGATCCCGGATGGTCCCCGCACGGGAATTGAGCGTTCCACTTTGGCGGAGTGTCTGGACCTTGACGGTTGCTCTGGGGGAGGAACGAGTGATTTTCATATGTAAGTATAATTACGCCTATATTGAGGGAGTGTGCAAACATTTTTGCACGCAGAGTCAAGATAATAAATGGACACCTTGCGTACTCGCCGCCAACTTCCTCCTTACGCGTAGGCGTATTTATCTTTACACATGCGGCGCAATTTGCTTTACATGCCATGGCCCCTCGCTTTCTCCATCTGCCCCACCAGATCGCACAGTTTCAACAGGCATCCGGAATGCAGTTGCGAGCGCCCCGCCGCCAACTCCACAAACGCGTCGCCCTTCACAAAGTCTGTCCAAGCCGCTGGAATCTCGCGCAGATGCCCATCGCCATCGTGAAAGTACACGAAGCTCTCAGTGAAAATACAGCGGTGCTCAACCAGATCAAATTGCTTGCCGTTCAGCGGATGGAAGGGATGCGTGATCCGTATTTGACGGCCTTCCTTGTTCGGGATGGGTGCAATTGAAGGGGCATTGAAAAACACAGCCTGAAAAAGGATCCTCGGCCAGCTTCTCCTGGCACAGCCGCGCTAACGAATCAATGCCCTTGCGACCATCCACCGGCTCAATCGCCACCAGCACCCGCATCTGCGGCGTGATCTGAATCATCCCGCAACTTCCCGCCAGGCACCCAGCAGAGAACCCCACTCCGGCGTGGCCCCTCTCCACCGCACCCGCATCAGCAGGCCGGCGCGCGATTCGAACTCGATGACATATTCATCACCGCCAACCCCCACGCTTCTCGCCAGTTCAACAAATGCCGGTGATGCGGTACTCGAGATGCCGCCGGGCTTTTTGGATCTCCGCCGATCGGCTGCGGCACAGTCTCCGGCGCGGCGAACTCTTCCATCCAACGGCGCACCGTCCATACGCTTCTGCATGCTGCTGTAATCCAGCCCCAAGGAACGCGCCACCACGTAAACACCATGCTGCTGTGCGGCCTCGACCGCCTTCTGCCACAGCCCTTCCGGAAGTCTCGTCCGAATCGCATGCGTGCTGCGGAACTGCTGAAGTTCCTCTGCCAAGCCTTTCATCGAATCCGGAACCACCCCGATTTTCCTGCCCATCGCCAGCCGCTCTCCTCAGCGGCTAACTCAACTTACCAATGCTGACCGGTCGAAATCATGCATCGTTGCCGAAAACTCACTGTTGACGAACTCGGCTATGTGCCGCTGTCGAAGACCGGCGCCGAGTTGCTCTTCGAGACCATCAGCCAGCGCTATGAGCGCGCCTTGACGCTGATCACCAGCAATCTCCCCTTCGACGAGCGGACCGAGATCTTCGGCTCCGAGCGGCTCACCGGCGCGCTTCTGGATCGCATCACCCACGATGTCCACATCCTGGAGATGAACTCCGACTCCTATCGCCTCAAGCCGAGCCGCCGCAAGCGAACCTGAATCACCCGCCCAAACACGCCTCGGGGGAGGAGGGCCGCCTTCGCTATATTCCGGCGCCCCTCCTCCCCCGAAATATCCGCGCTCAACCCTCGACTGGCCCCCTTTTACTCCACCCTTGACACAAGGGGATTCCGAGGCTTGCTCAAGGTTTAACTCATCCAGGCTTTTTATGCCTGATCCAGTTCCTTCGGACGATGCCAGGTCAATAATCTTTGCTTGAGCCTCTCCACAATATGGCTATATTCCGGTTTTTCCGCCAAATTGTGCATCTCTTCCGGATCGTTCCGCATGTCATACAGTTCATCCTTGAAGTGCAGCCACAACGTATATTTGTACCCGCCATCGAGAATCATGTATTTTGCGTTCTTCCCGCCCAGATCGTACTCGGCAAAGACCGGACCATATTCCTTGTGCGATCGCGGTTCATCCACCAGGTAGGCAAAGCTCTCTCCGTCACTCTGCGTAACAGGAACGCCGCACAATTCTTCAATGGTGGCTTTGAGCGAGACCAGGCTCACAGGCTGCTTGCAAACGCCCGGGGCGCCGCCGGGGACGCGGAACATCAGGGGCACTCCGCACGATCCATCGTAAAACTGGAGCTTGCCCCACAGTCCCAGGTCGCCCAGCATCTCACCATGATCAGACGTATAGACGACGATGGTGTTCTGATCCAGACCCAGCCGAGTCAATGCGGCCAGTATCTCCCCGATGCACGCATCGGATTGTGCCAGATTTCCGTAATAGTACGCCATGCGTTCGCGAACCGCGGAAGCGTGCAAAAGTTCAGGAGTAAAGGGACACTTTTCAATCGAATGAACCACCGACTCCGGCAATGTTTTTAAGTCTGCCTTGCCCCAGGTTTTTGACGGGGTCATCTTGTCCGCTTGAAACATCTCCGCGAATTGCTTCGCCGGCATGAAGGGCTCATGTGGTTTCAGCAGAGAAGCAACCAGCAGGAACGGCTGGTCCTGATTCGCATACTGTTCCAGAAAATTGATGGACTCGCGCGTGACGAAGCTCTCAAAGTGGTCCTCGAGTTCCATCTTTGACGGATTGCCCACAGCCACTGGTCCTAACCGGCCATCCTTCTTGATATCTCCCTTCCACGGGTACCCCTCTGTTTTACATAACTCCGGTATCTGAGGTTGCCCGGCGCCGGAGTCGGAATGGCCCACCTCGTCGGCATACATGATTGTTTTAGGGCCGAGATACTCAAAATAATCATTGAACTCCAGATGATAGTTGAACCCATGCGTCTGCGCATCGATCATGTGCATCTTGCCGATAAGCGCGGTCATGTAACCGGCACGGGCAAATTCATCCCCGATCGTTTTATGCTTGGGCGAGTAGGGCATCCCGCTCCCTTGATATTCCTTGCCTCGAAAAGTCAGATTATGCGTCCATAATCCGGTCATAATCGTTGCCCGCGAAGGAGAGCACACCGGATTTGTGCAGTAGGCGTCAGAGAACCGGATACTTTCGGCCGCCAGCTTGTCCAGATTCGGCGTAATGGCAACGGCATCGCCCGCCGCGCCCATGCAGGTGCGCCGGTGTTGATCCGTCATCAGAATCAGTACATTCGGCGGAGCTTTACGGGGTGCGCCGGCACGTTCCTCGCTGACAACTGTTTTTTCTTCACCCCTGCTTTTTGCGCTTAATCCCAGGGCTCCCAGCGTCCCCGCGGACGTGGAAATAAATTCTCTTCTGTTCACTATTGTCTCCTTGAGTGCCTGATATCATCATCAACCGCTAGAGCGCAACGAAGGCAATCTTAGGTGCGCTGACACTTCTTAGCCCGCACAGCTGAGCGGGCCCTTTATCCAGTCGCGCGTTCACCGCTTCTTCTGCCGTGGATCATATCACCTGGTCCAGATGAGCCTGGATACCACGACAAAGGTTCTGACTGGTGAAGAAGCTCGGACTGGTGCGATATTCCATAAGCGTGACACCGAGCCAGTTGAAGTTGAGCGCATCCTTGCTGTCATGCAAAAGAAATCAAAAGCATATAAGCTGCATTTCCTTTCAAAGCGACAACCTTATGTTCCAAAGCACGGAGGGGCTTCTCCCCACTATCGATCGGCTTCATCTGCCACGCGTCCTTGTCCGCAAAATAGTTTCCGTGGCTCTGATCGAGCAGATACTCCGTTACCCGGCCGGTCTGCTCAGCCAGCTTGTCGGTGTGAAGAAGCTTCATTGCCACCGTCTTGGGCGATTCACCCGTTGCATCGTAATTGAACAACAGAATGGCAACTCCGCTTTCATCAAAAGTGGCAACCGAATAGATACCATTGCCCGTACTATCGATAGCAATCGAACTCCTGGCATGATTCTTCTTGAGCATTTGCGCCAACTTGAAGGCATTTCCTCTGGGAAGCAGGGCCGGCGCATCTGTTGCTGGCGCTACCATGGAATAACGATCCTCCTTGCGAGGATAGACCCACTGCATTGGCGTCACATTTTGCTCGGCAATCTGATAAGTGTGCGCCAGGGATCCGGTGGCCCAGCGCAATGCGTCCATTGGATTGCCGTTATACGGTTTTGCCCCCTTTTCTTTCCACCCGACCTCCGATACGATGAGAGGAACGGTAGGCAGATGGTATGAGGATAGGATCTCTTCGGTGTCGCGGCGAAAAGCCATCATTCTGTCGCTTTCGCCATCTATATAATAGTGAATGGAAAGAAAATCGAGTCCCTTCGATGGATCCGGGTCATTTGCGTAGCAAGTTATAAAGTTCTTCAAATAACCGTGGACATATTGCGACCCCATGCATGCCGGACCGCCCACGAGAATTGGTTTTGCGTAAGAATTTTTTCGGTTAAGTTCCTTAGCTGCCAGATAGGCCACCCGAAAACCCTTGTAATAAGCCTCTTCAACAGTCATGCCTGGAGGCAGATCCAGTGCTTTTGCGGTCAACTCGTTGAAAGGCTCGATGTGAGTTACAAACGGATATTTTGCCTTGATCGCTCCAAGATACCGTTCCGCAAGCGTTACGCACTCGTCCTCTGTCACTGTGCCGTGTACCAGCCCCCAGAGATCGATGAAGCTTTCGGCGTTGTGCATACGTTCTGCCGCAAAGGCTTGTTTTGGATTGCCGGATATTGGATGATGGAGATTCCCCCCGGGAACCATCAGGGCTTCATCGGCAACTTGCATAGCATAATCAATGTAGCTAGTTCCCCAGATCCGCACGAGTTTCAACCTTCCAAACTGTTTCTGATAGAGCTGAAAATCCTGCTCAGTGAATTGGTCTCTTTTGCCGTTGAAATTCAAATATCGTCCATACAGGCTGGAATCAGCCGGGTCCTTTTGCGCAAAGTCGACTTCGATGAGTTGAGCAAAACCTGCTGAACCGGGGGTGCTCTTGGAGAAGGCACTGTCCAAAGCGTTCAGAAATGTTGGCGATCCGACTGCGGCCGCACCTGCTGTCCCAGCCGCCTTCAGAAGAAATGACCTCCGTGTCTGAGATGTTCTAGCGCTGTTCATCGATATGACCTCCTTTCATCGGGATTCCATCCGCTACCGGACAAGTTCCAAAATAACTGTCAAATGAGCAGTTCTCCTGCATGTTGATAACAACATGTTTGATTTTGTGAATGCCAAGATTGTGGATGGCAGGATCTGTCTTCGGCGCTACCTCATAGCGTGTATGTACCTGTTGTGCACTTACATTAGCACCGGCTAGTATGAGTGCTGCAGCGACTATGCTCACCACCCAGACATTACTGCATAATTGCTTAATAGAAGAATTCACTTTGGGCTCCTCGATTGATTTGCATGGCTACTCCTCTTCATTATTTGTTGATCTCTGTGCATAGTTCACGGCGGCTTCGCCGTTGTGAACTATGCACCTTCACGATATGCCGACGCTCCAAGCTCTGAAGATCGACGCGGAGGATCGGCGCAAACTCACAATCTGACCCGAGCCGAAACCGAACGCAGATCTATGAGAGCGAACTAGTATTTTCAGTCTTCAGCTCACTTCGACTCTCAAGGCTTCTGCTGGAAGAATGGGTCGGCGCCCATCGCAGTGAACGCGGGTAGTCCGGTGCTGCTGAGAGTCCAGATACAAGTGCCCGTGCTATTACTACCAGGGGCATCGAAATACATAAAGCCCTTGACTAGCGGGAAGCTATAACCGCCGGGATTTGTCTTTCCTTCGATTTCAGTTTGAGCGGATTCTAGGTACGCGGCCTGCTCAGTAGGGCATTCGCCTGTCTCGGCGATTAGAATCGGCTTGTTGTAAGAGCTAAACTCCGTGTAAAAATTGCTGAAGACGCCGCCGAAATCGTTAGCTTGAATTTTGTCGTAGCCGTCAAAGCCGATCCAATCAACATAATTTGAGCCGGGATAGTAAGGTGCTGGATCGGGTCTACCGGGTGTCCCAGCGGGGTTCCACAGCCAGGAGACATTGGTGACACCTTGGGCTATGAAAATATTGTGAATGTGCTGCCACGCTGCAATGTATCCCGCCGCTCCTCCGGTCCCCATGCAGTCTTGGTTGTTTACTCCCGCGCCAAGATTCATCTCCCAATACCAGCGAAGAAAGATCGGCGCGCCAAACTGCTTCACTGCCTCTGCTGTTTTGATAATAAGCTGATCGTCTGCGCCACTCGCGACGTTTACATTTTGATCCCCACACCCCCACGTGACTACTGGCGTGCGTCCTTCGCTCAGATCCGATTGCATGGACGCGTCTGGAAAACTCGGCGTTATTCCGTTACCCCAACCGTAATAGTGCATGTGGAGAGCCAGCTTGCGGCCAATCTGTGATTCCAGCACTTCTGTCGCAGCTTCCGCGCTAGTAGACCCTGGCACTGGCATCACCCAGGCACCGAAATAGGCGCCGCTGGAAGGCACAGAGACTGCACCTCCGCTGGTAGCTGGTGGCGTGCTGGTACCTGGTGGCGTGCCAGTGAGCGAAGGAGATCCGGAGGAACGTCCTCCACAGCCTGAAAGGAATAACACTGTAAAAGTGACTATGCTCACCACCCAGACATTACTGCACAACTGCTTAATTGAAGAATTCACTTTGGGATCCTCGATTGATTTGCCTGGCTATTCCTCTTCATTATTTGTTGATCTCTGTGCATAGTTCACAGCGGCTTCGCCGTTGTGAACTATGCACCTTCACGATATTGCAGCACCTTGGCGGAACTATCGTCTAGAACTGGAGTCGCAACGTTAACTGGATCTGGCGGGGTGTGTTGTGCGAGGCGAGCATGTTTTCGATGCCGTTCGCAGCACCTGGATTGTTATAGCCCTGCACATTCAAGGCGTTGAATGCGTCCATGTTGAACCGAAGCCGCATCGATTCGGTAATTGGGAAGACTTTAAACACCGAGAGATCGACGTGGTAGTTCATCGGTCCGTTCAGAAACGTCTTCGCCCAGGGGTTGACGCTTAGCGGGCCGGGCGAGTAGCCCTGGACATCCGCGGTCCCGTTCAGCAAATTAATCTGTACATCGTTCGTGTTGTAGTATTGGTCCTGGGCCTGACCACAAGTTCCGCTGGTCACCGGATTGTAATTCGTGTCGATCGGTTGGGAGTAGGGTGTCCAGTTTGCCGGCAGTCCCGTGACAACTGTGCTGCAACCGCTCGATGGCAGATTGGAGGGAGCAATATATCCGTTGAACCACTGGAAAGCCTCGATGCATGTGCCGCTCCGACAATCGGTAACCTTGTGTGCATGCTTGTAAGTATGGATAGCGCTTGTTGGCCCCCAGTTTGAGCTATCCACCTGGAAGTCCTGGGAAGTGACGGATCCATAGCCGGCAAGTTGGAAGCCACCCAGCAGTTCATTCAGGAAACTGTTGGCGTTGCTCAAATACCGCTTGCCACGTCCGAAGGGCAGGTCCAGGATCCAGTTAAATTGAATATGCTGTTTCGGCACGACGGTGTCGAGTTCATAGTTTTCATAGACATTCAGTTGATGCCACGATGCGTAGGATGCGATGCCGGCCGGCCGCTGCGGCGGCATCACGGGTGCAGTAATCGGCGACGAATTGGGGACCGGCGTCATGGTTCCCAGCCCGGAGTTGACATAGTTCTGTGCAGGATAGATAGGCGTCATTACGTTTTTGGCAGCCTGGTAGTCGCTCCCCACGCGGAGGGGCTTGGACCAGACATAGAAGATCTGATAGGCAAGCCCCTTATGGTATAGCCTCTGGTAGTTCACTTCCAGCTCATTGTCGTTCGACCAGCCGCTCTTCTGGAGCGACTTGAGGGACCCCGACCATGTCGTCTGATCATACGGGCCGGTTGCGGTAGCCGCATAGGTGGGCAGCCCGATTGTGGTTCCCTGTGGGGGTATCGTGCCGGTCATGATCTCCCAGGCGTAGGTGGAGGGATGGTTGTTGAACATGTATGACTGGAGTAGGTTGGTGCCGTGTGTCCAGATCCAGCTAACCCGCAATGCCGAGTTTCCTTTGAGGGGCTGCTCGATGGTGAAGTTTGTCTCGGTGACAACAGTTGGCGGTAGGTCGGCGGGTAGCGTAGTTGGACCAATACTCCCCGGCACAATGGCGTTGACCGAGTTGCTGTCCACCACGTTGGTGGTGTTGACTCCCATTACGTTCGGCTGCGGGTTCCGGAGGAGGTAGTTCTTGATGCCGTCGGGAGACTGGGCTGGGTCACTGTAGTTCTGGTGATAGGTTGCCGAAAAGGGCACGTCTTCCACCGTGCCGCCGTAGAGGGTGCGCACCGGGGTGGGATAGAGATACCGGCCGTAGCCGCCGCGGATCACCGTGCCGTGCTTGCCGCCAAACGGCTGATACGCAAAGCCTAAGCGCGGCTCAAAGTTCAGATTGTAGTTGCGGACTCCGTTAGCGGGTATCCCTGCCTGCGAAAAAGTCTCGAGCTTGACGCCGATGTTCTCCAGGTTGGTAATGATCGGCTGGGTCGTATAACCCCTGGCGATCAGTTGCTGCGGCGTGCTGGCCAGCGCCAGAGCGTCGTTCTTCAGATCGAAGGTGTTCATCAGTCCATACTTCAGCCAGGGAGCCGGATGGGCCTCGTAGCGCAGACCCAGGTTCCAGGTCAGATTCCGCGTCATGTGGTAGTCGTCCTGGAAATAAAGGTCAAACTCCATGTCATGGAAGTGCTCGTACGGCGGTTCCAGGTTAACTCCGTACGAATTGGCCGCGCCCAGAAAGGCATCGCCGTTCTGGTTGCCAATGTGCGGCAAACCTCCGTAATTCTCTCCCGTCGCCGTGTTGTATAAACCCGTGGCCTGGTTGGTGAACGCCACCGAATCGCTCTTTTCGCTGGGCAGGTATCCAAAGCGTTCATGCCGGTAGCGGCCGCCAAACTGGATCTGCTGCCGTCCCATTGTCTTGGTCAGGTTCTCGTCCAGATTGGTGACAATCTGACTTATTCCATCGCTGAACTGCGTACCGGAGATGGGATTGATCAAGCTACCTAGACCAAAAATCGGGAAGCCCGTCTCGCCGAAGTTGTTGGGCAGGCCCAGCATCTTCTCGTAGTTTGCGGCCACCGGGCCACCGGGATATTGGTCCATGTTGAACCACTGGTTGCTCAGGACCGTTTCTGAAAAAAACGTGGGCGAAAAGATGTGCGTATAGCCAATCGCCGGGGCGAAGTTCGCTACCGGGTAGTACGCTACACCGGTAGCATTCGGTGGAAAGCCATCGGCCCCGCCCAGCGCCGGCTCGTTGCCCGGATAGTCTCTCAATCGATGGCTCACATCCAGGTTGATCGTGTTGCGCAGGTAGACGTGGTTGTTCTGGTTGAAGGCGTGGTCAAGACGGAAGGTCCAGGTCGGAATCACGGTCAGGCTCTCATCGGGCCCTTGCAGGTTCGGCGTAACGAGAGGGTTCTCTGTCAAGTTCGGCAACGGGGTGATATCGTTGATGATCTTCATCGTCGGAGACTCGCGGCCGACGGGGATCTGGTCATTGACAAAGGGTTTGCGGCAATATGCGTTCAATTTGCCGGTGGCCGGGCACTTGGCCGCGTTATATGTTGTGGCTGGATCGTAAAGCTGGACCGGAGCTGCGAGGGTGAGCAGTGCGCTGAAGTCACCGCCACGCATCGCCTGCGTTGGCACGCTAAAGAGTTGACTGCTGGCGCTGGCCAGCGAGTATCTTTCGTAGGCCATGAACCAGAAGCTCTTGTCTTTTCCGTGGTAAACATGAGGAAGAATGATCGGCCCGCCGGCAGAAACACCAAACTCGTTGCGGATATACTTCGGGGCCGTGAAATTCGCTGGATCCTGGCGCGCCTTGGCAATGCCTATAGCGTTGTTGCGCGCCGTCCAAAAAGCAGTGCCATGAAGCCGATTCGTGCCCGATTTCGTGGTAATAACCACCGTACCGGGAGCTGCAAATTGCGCGCTGGCATTGGTCGTCGCCACCCGAACCTCCTGGATCGCGTCCGGATCGGGCTCCTGAGCTTGCGCGGTGTTCGTGCCTCCAAACTCGCGGTTGTCCAAAGGCGCACCGTCCGCAACATAAGCCACAGAAGCACCCTGTATGCCGTTCAACATCGTGCCACCTGTACTGCCGCCTTCCAACCCGGGCGTGGTCATGGCCAGAAGAGTCGACAGCACGCGCCCGTTCATTGGAAGCTGGCTAATTCTTTGATTTTCCAGCGTCGAGGATAGAGCGCCGCTGCTGGTCGTGGTAAGCTGCACGAGATTCGCCGACACCTGCACCTGTTGCGTCACTGCTCCGGCAATCATTACCGGATTAATCACCGCGGTCTGTGATACCAGAAGTTGGATCCGGGTTGCATACGTCTTCATATTCGGCACCGTAACCGTCACCGAATAGGTGCCCGCAAATAAGCCCGGCACCTGGTAAAAACCAACACTGTTGGACTTGGTATTCTCCGATACACCTGTGGCCCGGTTGACCACGTGGATCGCGGCTCCCGGAATTACCGCTCCGGTCGAATCCGTCACAGTACCCTGGATTGAACCGGCACCGCTCTGGGCAATGGCGCTGCCTGCTGAAAATACCACCGCACCCACCACGGAAACCGCGGCGATCAGTCTCATGGATTTGCTCAATATTCGCTTCAAATGCATGGTCAAGCTTGTCACTGGATCCCTCCTAAAACATATGATTGCGTGTTACAACTAAATTCCGATGTTAAAGACTTCGGTGTCGTATTGCATGGAAGACAGGAATCTTACTCATCGTCCACCAAATAAACTACCGGCTCGTGACTGAAATCACGGCGAGAATCATATCGTTTTCTTCCGTATACATTCCGGTTTACCAGGGGGGAGCCCAATAATTTGCCTTGGTTCTATCGTTTGCCCGATTTGAGCAGTGGCCGTATTTACGAGGGACGGCGCGCTGGTTACAACGATAGACTGGGTCTGTGATCCCACTTCCAGTGCCACGTTAAGGGTGAGCGTCTGTTCTACAGAGAGAACTATATTGTTCTGGGTGAAACGATTGAATCCTTTCGAATCGACACTGAACGTGTAACTACCTACGGGAAGATGTTGGAGAACGTATATTCCCTCGCTGTTTGTAGTCGTCGCAGTCACGGCGCCGGTGCCAAGGTTGGTGGCATTGACATCAGCTCCTATCACAACGCGGCCTTGAGGATCGGTCACCGTTCCTACAATCGACGCGGATATTCGTTGAGCTGCCGCGGAGGAGGAGAATTCCCCAATCAATATGGCTGTCAACGTCAAGATCGCTATCCGAAAGAAGTTGCCAGTTTTAAGACAGCGTAGCCGCCTTCGAATGGAGTGCAAAGAGGAATCAGTGTGCTGTTGAAACTCGCCGTGCTGCATCGACACAGGTTCCGCGAGTGACAGTCGGAGAGATCGCTTGGCGGGAAGTCTTAATAGATACACATCATCCTCCTAAATCCTCGGCAGGGATCCTAAATAGGGAACCAACAAGACCCATAGCACTTTGGCGCTTAGGAGCCTCTCCTAAAGCGATTTACTAAGCACAGAGGGAAATGCTACTCACCTGAATAGTATTTGTCAAGCGTTAATTTTCAGAACTTTCCCAGAATTTCTCAGGCTGACCAAACGAGAGCCAGTTCCAGTTGGGCATCTGGAGGTGATTCCTGCGGCGGCCGGAAGACGCTGCCGGAGAGAAGGCGTCGAATTCCGTCTGCCAAAGCATAAAAGCGGAAGGGCGGAATGCCAAAGAAGCGCTGCGAGATGACCAGGAGCTTTTCGGCGAGGATGCGCAGCTTCATCTGCTGTCCCAAATAGGTGGCGGCGAAGAAGGCTGCGGCGGTAACCAGCACAACTAAGTTCTTCAGCCGCTGATACTTCATTACCCGGATATCTTCGAGGTTATAACTCTGTTTGACGAAGCGAAAAGTTTCCTGTCGGGTAAGGGGCTGGCGCGGTATCTGCGTCAGGCGCAGTCCGTTTCCAGTCCCTCCCCATAGGAACTGCTCGTGAGGTTTTCCCTCAAGCAGCTCGCCTAACTTGCTCTGATTCTGAGCTACACAACTCCTGAGATAGCCGGGCGTCGGTATTTATGTTCAACTGCTCATTTTCAGTAGCTTTATAGGATAATTTCGGTGGACCATGACAAAATCAAGCGTTGCGCCTGCAGGTTTCCTCAATCTTGAGAATCGTCCGAATATGTGTCGTTCTGCCTACGAAGCTCCAGAACATTCGGGATAGTAACTATGTCGTTGCCGCTGCTGCGGCACAGTTGTGCCGTCGCTTTTCTCCAGGCAGGCATCGATGTATCTGTAATCAGGGATTACCTCAGACAGGCGTCGGTCGCAATGACAAGCCGCTACATCACCAGCACTTTCCAGATGAAGCGAGAGGTGCTCGACGCCTTTTGGAGACGGTCCGGCTTGATGTCCAGATCGGTGAGGCCATGGCGCCCATGACCGAAGCTTCTTGTCTTCCTCAAAACGTTATAAGCGTTATCTGGTGTCAACAGTGCAAAACGGCCGTTCTACAGAATGCTTCAAGGGGTATTCCTCAATCTCTCCGGATAACTGGTTGACCAGGGTATGGTTTACGCGCCACGCTTATCTAACGACCGCTTTCTCATGGGACTCAAACGCACAATTCATCAAGGCACTTTATACCGGAATACTGTTCGAGACAAGCAGTATGGTTCCGTTGTCGTTGTCTCTCATGCTTCCGGAATTATCCGTATCTTAGCTGCGTCGCCACCAGGCGTCACTATGCGCATAGGAGTTTGTAGCCGGAAGAAGCGTTCGCTCCCATTCTAGAAGCCGCGCTCGCAGATCATGGACCACACGGGCGTGGTCCGAGTCATGCAAGAGATTGTTCGTCTCGAACGGGTCGGACTGCATATCGAACAGCATGTCGTTCGGATCATTTGCATACGTGATCAGTTTGTACCGAGACGTGCGTACTGCTCGGCCAATGTTACCTGGAACGTCACATATAACCGCGCGATCACCAAAGCTGTCTTGACCGCGAAGCAGTGGGAGCAAAGTCTTACCGCGGATCAGTGGAGGCGCGGCAATTCCCGCAAGATCACAAATCGTAGGGACAATATCCAGGCCAGATACAGGCGTATGAGAGATCACTTGATTGGATGGAAGTCGCCATGGCCACATGATGGACAATGGTACACGCGAAGCCTCGTCGTACGCAAAGTTCTTACGAACCATCTGATGATGGGCTAGTCCTTCCCCGTGATCCGAGACGAAAATGATAGCCGTATTGTCTGCGTATCCCGAATCTTCCAGGCCTTGGAGCAAGACGCCGATGTTCGAATCTACCTGTTCGACATGACGATAGTAGTTCCACATATAGTATTGCCAGTGCTCCTTTGTCCAGTGCCCCCGGCTCGGATCAAGCCGCGCACGAAGCGCGCGCAGTTGCCTAGGCTCATCCAGTGCGAACTCGAAATTTGCTGGGAGTGGAGGGAGATGATCGGCGAGTTCGGGATAGCGAAGAGACGATGGGTTGTCTTGATTAAACACCAACCACTCGCAAATATCATGTGGCTGCAAAAAGGAAGCAACCATGAAGAAAGGCTTTGGATTTCTGCGATTGCGGAGATAATCCGCGCAGGCCTCGGCTACCGCTGGATCGGAAACAATTCCGTGTCCGGAAGTTCCTCCTTGCAGGACTTTAAACCCCGAAATTTCGGATTGGTAAGCTCCAGGTAAATGCCACTTACCGGCGTAGAGTGTCTCGTATGCGCTGTGACCCGAAAGCCATTCGCCAACATGGGGCATGCCGGACTTGATTACTGGGTGATCGTTAGTGATAACCCCAGTCTCAAGCGGTGCACGTCCTGTCATCATGCTTCCGCGTGAAGGTGCACATAGCGACGAGGGACAATAGCACGAAGTGAAGAATGTACCGCCGCGCACGAGGTGATCGATGTTTGGTGTGCGCACATGCATCAGACTGTTGATGTTCGGCAAACTCACTTGACTGCAAGACCTTGCTGAGATGGCATCCACATGGTGTTGATCCGTAATAATCCACAGGATGTTTGGTGTACCGCTCTCACGTGATGTCTGTCCCAGCGCATGCGAAGGTTGCAGGGCGGCACCCACGGACGCACCTGCAAGGCCCGCAATCACCTCACGTCGACTAAGAGTCATGCCATCTGCCCTTTTCCCATTGGTTTGTTCTTTGCTCATCCCCTCGCTTCCCCTCCTCCCCCGCACTCGCATTGAATGCCAAATTGCTACGCGTTCGCATCTAAAATGTAAGCAATCGAGAACGTGGTGAAGAGAACAAGGAGACCCGTCTCAGTTAGCCAGTACTCAATAGGTCCAATCCCGCGCCCTAACTGATGGAACTGATGCAGCTTGATTTTGCTCTCCCCCCAAGCCTGTTCGGAAAGTCCTCCGTATATCAGCTGATGGTTATGCTTCAGCATTTGAAACTCTTCCAAGTAAGCGAAGGTGTTCCCATTCGTCCAGTCATGCGGATTGCGCTGAAGCGTATCAATCAACCCCCAATCGCAGCATAGATTGCCGAGAAAGGGCACCTGACTCTGCCTTCCATTTCGACTCAGAGCAATGGTCTTACCGTGGACCTGCCCGCGTAGATCAAGATTGAGCTCGTCACGTACGGTGCCACTACGGGAGACAAAACGCGTAGACATCGACCACTTACGTGGCGTTCCCGATGCATCGCGTGACAGGTGAACTTGGGCAATCATTCTACGCTCGTTGCCCACCGCATATGCGATTCTCTGCTCCCCCGCGATCACGACCTCAACATCAGTGGAAGCAGTACGCGTAAGAGAAAGCCGCCCCATCACCTTATTCGCCTTCGATCCCAGATGCCCACGACTGGCAAAGATGTGATAGTGTAATGCCCAATTTGAATGAGCGTCAAAGCTTTGGCTCGGCAGAGAAGGTAGAGCGTTCATCTCTGATAGCGTCAGCGGAGAAAGCGGCTGACCAACGACTTGTCCTATAGGTGCCTGCTGACGTCGGGACTCTCGTTTCCGTTTGCCATGCATCTGTTCATGTGTGTCACGAATCTGAAAGGATAAACTCAAGTGTCTTTACCTCCGTCGCTACAAACTGGAATCTGATACAAACCTTTCGACGCGAAGCATTTGCCATGTGTGATCTTGAGTCACAACATATGGACGTTAAGGTCTGCAGTTGTGCTCTGTCAAGCTAATATTCGATGAGCCTGCCCCTGTAAGCATGATTGCTGTTCTGGTAGTGATACAGTCTCGTTGGATCGCTACCAAAATCAGAACCTGGATCAACTGCCTGCTCAATCAGACCTTACCTGGGATTTCTTAAACTGAGCAAACACTCACAATGTGCCGATCGTGTGGATGGGTACACCAACCTCACCCGAAACAAATGGCTGAAGTGACACATCTGCTCTCCAGTATTACCCGCAGCAGCGCGCGGTCCGATCCACGTTCTATACTGATCGACGTCAGGTCCGGAAACTCGATGTGAATCGCGCCGACGGCTGCACTGGACAGGCTTCATCCGGCGCTACCTATGGAACCTCTGGGCCCGATGCCATCTCCGCCATGCTGCTGGTCTCAGCTCCGATCACCACCGGGAGCAGTGCCGTCGGACAGAAGCGTTCCCTCCCGGTATGCCTGCCGCCACTGAAACACCTGGTTGGCGTTCACGCCTTCAGCCTGCGCTACTCGGGCCACGCTTGCTCCAGGCTCCAACGTCAGCTCCACTACCGCCGCTTCTCCTCTACCGCCCACCGCGCCCGTGTCCTACCCATTAACTCAGCGTTCGATTCTCCTGGCTTCTATACCAGCGGGGAGAATCGAACGCTTATTCAACCGCGCGCCTGATCCACCTGCAAACCTCTATACTCCTTGCGCCAACGGTAGGATGTCTGCTCGGTGATTAAGGCGTCTTTCCTCACGCCATCCAGAGCTCCTTCTATAAGCCCAGGACACTCCAGCACCAAATTGTGCGGCTAATTATGATAAGCCGCCATGGCCGTTGTCGTAGGCAGTCAATAGTTTATGCCGCAGATGGTTCGAATATGCTTGCGCCATGCACTGATGTGTAGGCAGTCGCTGTCGTGTACGGGACTCACTTCCCAATTGCAATCAAAGCTGATGGGGAGTTTACCCGACGGATTTGCATCTCCGAAGAGCACACGCGCGAGTGCATTGCCTGCCTCCTGACCCTAATACTATGTTTCCAAAATGGCAGGCACATTATTTGCCCAGAAACGCATGTCAATCGCGCTACCGTTGGTCAGGACAACGACTGTACGAGGATCGGCTTTAACCACTTCCTGAACCAGTTGTTTCTGCCCAAAGGGATGGCCCTGCGTGATGCCTGTGATGAGTGGTCGCCGCGTCCTTCAAGCCCTCGTCGCCGTGCCTTTCCCCGGTTGGGACCGGTTGCGATTCCGTCGCTGTTAACAATACCGTGAAGCCGATCCCCATACTCGCCTCCTGCACTGCGGGGATGGCGGACAGCACAGTCAACAGTCGATATCCCCTGTAAAGTTTCACTTCCTGAGCCAATCTGACGACCTTTGAATTGAATACGTGCATCATGAGAATCTTCGAATAGCTTGGGCCGTCGATCCTTCGCTATCTCGGCGGCAGCTCGACCAATTGCTTCGACCTGAGCACAGGTGTTCTCTTCGCCAACTCCACAACTCCTTCGAACAGCGAGCAGCTTGAGAGCATCACCACGCGCCTGTATGGGCCTTCTACGCCATCGCCGAGTGAGCCGAATAAATGGCGGGCGAACATCATTCTGATATTCCCCTTTTGTTTTGTCTTCCAGCGAAAGCGAACGATTGTGATATGAATCTCCACATGCTGATTTGATATTGTGCTTGCGCGGTCTTCCGACGCTAACCGCCATGCTTTTGTCTTATCGCATGCTGTCCGATACGGGTGTTTCCTACATCGGAGCATAGGTGGCACGCGTAATGAGAGTGGCTTTTGGGGCTGGTGTCGGATCGTTAATTTCGCCAAGATCGGGAGCAGTTTCGTGCGATCGCTGTTCGGCAGCACAAGGCCGCGGCTTTGGTACTGACGCCAACGGCGGAAGGTCTGCTCGTTGAACTCTATTGCGAAATACTTGAGCAACTGGAACCCTGATCGGCCTGCTCCAAAAAGTCAACAACGAAAATGCTCTTGTTCATCAGCTAATCCTCCTCCGCGGTCATCCACACCCGAGAGTGTGGTAAAGCCTCAAATAGGCTCTTGACAGCCAGTTTGGGCAGTGAGTATTGTTGTGAATCAGGAGTATATTGTTATCTGGGCGAAGCACAGGAGAAGTTATGCGTGTGTGAGATACAGGGATGGACTCGGGATCGGCATCTTCGCGCGACGGTGTCAGTGTGAGAATCACTCCATCCCTAGCCAGAGATTACCCAATTGGATGTGAAGCCGAAGGCTTTGCGTGATATCGTCTTCAATCTACAAGCGGATCCGAAAGAAAACATAGATCTGGCCGCCAATTCTAAGGCCACCGCAAGGCAGCCACTTGGCCTTGGAAAGTGTTAAGTCGGATGGAAGGAAGAAGAGCAGTGGAGACACGCAGGACAGTATTGAAGTACCTGGCCGGTGGTGCCGGTCTGGCCGCGACCAGTCTTGGCGGAGTTGAGGCTTTCGCCAGGCAGTTAACCGGCGATTCTGAGAAGCCCAACATCCTCTGTATCGTGGGTGAGGGGCTGCGCTGGGATGAGCTGTCGCTGACAGGAAACAAGATCGTCCAGACGCCGAACATGGACCGCATGGGACGCGAGGGCTGCGTGTTTCATAATGCCTTCATCGTAAACGCGCTATGCCTGCCTTCGCGAGCTACGATTCTGACCGGTATGTATTCTCACTCCACCGGGGCAGTTTCGAACGTGCAAGGCAAGATCGATCCCAAGCTGCCGCTCGTATCGGACTTGCTGAAGAGGGCCGGCTATGAGACGGCTTTCCTCGGCAAGTCGCACGTAGAGGGCGCGCTGATGGATCACTACTGGGATTATTACTTCGGATTTGTGGGGCAGGCGGATTACTACCGGCCGCGCATCACGGAGGGAATCAAGGGCAAGTATGGTCCCGAGAAGCTATATGCGGGCGAGTACGTGGATACGCTGCTGACGCGCAAAGCGGTGGAGTGGATTGAGCAGCCGCACGACAAGCCATTCGTTATGTTCTTATGGTTTTATGCGCCGCATGCGCCATTCTTCCGGCCCAAGGATATGGTCAACGACCTTAACGGTGTACCCATACCGGTGCCGCTCTCGTTCAATGAAGATAGGAACGGGTATGCGGGCAAGCCCCATGCAGTAGCCGATGCCGATGACAAGATTGGCTATTCGGAGGTGGGCACTGACGATCCACGCTCGCTTGAGGAGTTGGTGAAGGACCATTACGTTGGGGTTGAAGACAACGATCGCAATTTAGGCGCAGTGCTCAAGGCTCTCGAGCGTGGAGGGCAGCTCGAAAAAACCGCGGTAATGATCACCGCTGACCATGGCTTCTTCCTGGGCGAGCATCATCTCTACGACAAGCGTCTAATGTATGAACCTTCGATTCGAGTTCCGATGATCCTGCGCTATCCAGGCAAGATTAAGGAAGGGGAGACATCGGACGAGATGGTGCTTAATCTGGATGTCGCGCCCACCCTGCTGCAGTTGGCAGGGCTGCCGGTGCCGAGCGGCATGCAAGGTAAGAGCTTCCTGCCACTGGCTGAAGGCGAGAAAGTTTCGTGGCGCCAGGACTGGCTCTATGAATACTACGAGTATCCGGGTTACGAGAACGTGAAGCCCTGCCGGGGTGTGCGCACCGCACGCTACAAATACATCGAGTTTTTCCTCGAACCGAAGGAGTACGAGCTATACGATCTCGCGAAGGATCCAAACGAGATGAATAATCTTTACGGCAAGTCGGGTTACGAGGAGTTGACAAAGCACCTGCAGGCCAGGATGGCCGAACTCCGCGAGGAGACCGACGACCATTACCAGTATCAGCCGACAGGGCTGCCGCTCCATCGCAGTGTTCGTCATGCTAGGTAAGGACAGAAAACATCTAATACTACTGTGTTATAAATTGGATACCTTTTGCTGATTTTCCTGGCATTGTTGACGGCGCGGCGTTAGGTTGAGGGCGATGAGCCATCGCCAGAAGCCAGACCCAGTGCGTATGCCGGATCGGCTGCAAGCCTACCTGGACGGCCTGACCCAGGTGGCCGGACACGCCGATCGCGTGGTTCCCATCGAAAACTACACCAAGGGCCTACTGTTGCCCATCGAACGTAAGAGCGTCGAGCCCATGGCGGCGCGCCTGGCGCCGGGGCGCGTGCGCCAGATGCACCAGTCGCTGCATCACATTGTGGCCGAGGCTCCATGGAGCGATGAGTATCTGTTGCGACGAGTTCGAGAACAAGTGTTGCCGGCCATGACAAGCGGGGAGAAGTTGGCGGCGTGGATCGTCGATGACAGTGGATTCCCCAAGAAGGGAATACACTCGGTCGGAGTGACGCGGCAGTATTGCGGCCAACTGGGGAAGCAGGAAAATTGCCGCGTGGCTGTCAGTGTTTCCCTGGCCACCGAGCAGGCTAGTCTTCCCGCCGCCTACCGGCTTTATCTGCCGGAAATATGGACCAACGACGCCGAGAGATGCAAACAGGCCGGGGTTCCCGCGGAAGTCCGTTTCCAAACCAAACCGGAAATTGCTCTCGAACAGATTCGTTCGCTGGTCGCAGAAGATGTGCCACGCGGCGTGGTTCTGGCTGATGCCGCTTATGGCAACGACAGCCATTTCCGGGAGGGTCTGGAGGTGCTGGAACTCTCCTATGCAGTAGGCATTCAGTCTTCGACAACCGCTTGGCCTCCGGAGATGAAGCCGCTCGCGCCGCCGCCCAAAGGCAAGATGGGGCGTCCGCCCCGGTTGTTGCGCCGCGATAAACAGCATCAGCCGCTTACGGCCAAAGAACTTGCCCTCTGCCTGGGCAGCGACGATCTCCATACCGTCACTTGGCGCGAGGGCACGCGCGGCCGGATGCGCTCCCGCTTCGCCGCCCTGCGGGTGCGCGTGGCGCATCGCGACTACTGGCGCAGCCAGCCGCATCCCGAACAGTGGCTGCTGATCGAATGGCCCAAAGAGGAGAAGGAGCCGACCAAGTACTGGCTGTCCAATCTGCCCGCTTCCCTCCTGCTTCACAAGCTGGTGGCCATCGCCAAACTGCGCTGGCGCATCGAGCGCGATTACGAGGAACTCAAGCAGGAACTTGGGCTGGGCCACTTTGAAGGCCGCAACTGGCGCGGTTTTCACCATCACGCTACTCTCTCCATCGCTGCCTACGGCTTCCTGGTCTTGGAGCGATGCCTTTCCCCCCCTCGGCCGGTTTCCCGCCGCGGCGCGCCAAAGACATCCGCCTTTCCCTTACCCCGCCTCGAAGCCGACTACACGCCCCGAGGCGCTGCCCATAAGAACCGAAAGGCATAACCCCAGTTCCATCGCCACCCTGCGCTGCCAGATCGCAACCCATCTGGCTCGATCTCTGCCTCGCTGCCCTTGCTGCCTGCGTGGCCTTTTATGACACAGTAATACTAAATGTCGGATCAAGAGGCGTCTGCTCTGGATTCTCAGACGGAAGACTCAATCCCTTAGCGCGAAAGCGCCGCCCGCCGCATCGCAGGCGCAGAGATCACAATGAGCAGCACAAACTTCCACGTACTGGCCAAGCCGATTGGGCCGATCTGCAATCTCGACTGCAAGTACTGCTTCTATCTTGAAAAGGAGTCTCTCTACCCGCAGGTTTCGAAATGGGCCATGCGGGAAGAAGTGCTCGACAGTTACATCCGCCAGTACGTTGAAGCCCACGACACGCCCGTGATGAATTTTGCCTGACAAAGTGGAGAGCCCACCCTGCTGGGAGTCGATTACTTCCGTAATATGGTCAAGATCCAAAAGAAATACGCCAACGGCAAACAGATCCAGAACGCATTCCAAACCAACGGCGTACTGCTCGACGATGAGTGGGCCGCACTCTTTAAAGAAAGCAATTTTCTCATCGGCCTCTCGATCGACGGTCCACACCATCTGCACGAAGCCCACCGCGTGGACAAGGGCGGCCAGCCCACCTTCGATAGAGTCATGCGCGGCATGGAGACGCTCAAACGCAACGACATCGAATTTAATACGCTCTCTTGGCGCCTCCGCACACCTCCAGAATCTCGCGATAACTGCTCTGCTGCCTTGCCAATTCGCTGCGAATACCTTGACATTCTTAACCTCGCCGCCCAGCTCCGCTTCAGCGGCGAGCCGTCGAAGTAAACACAGGAAAACTCGCCTCCAGAGACGCTCGCGCCACTCATGGAACTTGCCGTAGATCTGATGAGATGGTCCGCCTGTTCTTCGGCGAGAAGAATGGAGTTGATGATCGCATCAGTTTAGACGTGACCGAAGCTACTAACGTTTACTTAGCGACAGACCACTAGTTAAACAGTCTCTCCACCATTCAGCCCGAGTATACTGCTCGTACTGCTAGGACCGCCTCAACATTACCTCCGAGTTCCGAACGATATCATCTCTTTTGCCTTTGTGCCTTACTCGAGCGTCCAACCCTATTTACGTATGTCTCGCGACTATTGTAGATTGATAGAGAGAGGAAGGCGGAATCAAGAGCTGAATGTAGATTGGAATGCTCCTCGGATCCGAGGAGGAAATGAAGATCCACCGCTGGAGCCGAGCCTACTGGTACAGGAGGACACATCATTCCATTATGGCCAGTGTGTTTTGTCTTGCGCTGGATTCGACAACCCCTACAGCACCGTTTCGGTCTTGGATATCGAAGAACCCACGCTTCACCTCCGCCCTGTCGGCATGCGGTGTGCTGGCGAACTCCTCGGTAAAGTGCTCGGCCGGTATGACGCTGTTTGCGGATGACTTTGTGGCTCCCATTCCGACCGTGCCCAGAGACACGATCTATACGATCCCTGACGCCGCCGACCTCAACTTCCGAACCGTGTATGTCCATCAATTCGACGTGACAGTGCAGAAGCAGGTGAGGCGCGAACGTTGTTACCGTCAGCTAACTCGGAGAGTGGGGACAGGATCCGATCCGGACCTTCAACGACTTCAATGCTCCGGCGCCCAACCCGGTCACCGGAGCCGCATTCCAGGCGCTGCGGTGCCTTCTTCAATTCTGGCGCCTTCGCCTCGCCGGCCAAGGGCACGCTGGGAACGGAGAAGTGGAACCAGTATTGGGGATCGCACTATCTTCGGACAAGTGACCCGCATGCTGGCCGGTTATACTCCGCAGGTCTACCAGTTCGCAGTAACATTCCGCTTCTGAGTGAGGGGCTGCAAGTCTGTTTGCGCAGCAAAATGCGCGTCAGCGGCCATGGGAAGAACCCAGCGCCGCCCGGTCCCTTGCTGAAACTAACGAGTAAGCGAAATTGCCCATGTTAACAACTATGAGGTTTTGCAGATGAGCTCAAATAAGAAAGAGAAGGGAATGAGCCGCCGGACATTCCTTGCCGCCAGCGCCCTGGCCGCCCCTGCAGCCGCAACCTCGCTGGCCGCTCCCGCTGCGGCATCGCATGCAGGCCTGGCCACCCCGAACATCAATAAGGGCGTGCGCCGGCGCAATGTGCTTTTCATAGCGACAGACGATATGTGCACCCGCCTGGGCTGCTATGGCGTCCCGGTGAAGTCGCCCAACCTCGACCGCCTGGCGCAATCGGGGGTGCGCTTCGCACATCACTACTGCCAGTTTCCTCTTTGCGGGCCGTCGCGCACTTCGCTCATGACCGGCCTGGCGCCCGATACTACCCGGTGCTACGACTTGTACACCGATTTCCGCGAAACCATCCCGCAGACCGTAACACTTCCCCAGCTCTTCCAGAAGAACGGCTACTTTACCGCGCGCGCCGGCAAGATCTACCACTACAACAATCCGAGTGAGATCGGCACTCCCGGCTTCGACGATCCGGCGAGTTGGCAGAAGGTCTCATACCCCGCGGGGTATGACCGCACCCATGATGAGGGCCTGATCACCTTCTATGCTCCCGCACAGATGAAGAGAATAGAACGGTACGGGCAGATGCAGGCCGCCCGCGAAAAGCAGATGAAGGAGCACTGGCAGGATATTGTCGCCAAAGTTCCGTGGCGCCACGGCGGCCCTGGCCCAGGAGGAATTCGCATCTCGCAAGACGGTTGCACGCCGCTGTTACCGCTCAGCAAGTACGGATTTCTGGGCTCCGCCATCGCTGGCCATGCCTCCACTGCCGAAGATCAAGAGATCACCGACTTCAAGGTTGCCGAGGCGGCCATCTGCATGATGGAGGAACACCGCAACGAGCCGTGGTTTATCGGCTCCGGTTTTTTTCGCCCGCATGTGCCCTTCATCGTCCCATCTAAATATTTTGATCTGTACCAGCTCGACGATATCCAGGTTCCGCCCTTCGATCCCGGGGAACTGAAGTCAGCGCCGCGCATCGCGTACGATACCATGAACCCCAATTACGGCATGTCGCTGCAGCAGCATCGCGAGGCGGTGCGGGCCTACTACGCGGCAATCAGTTTCGTGGATGCGCAGGTGGGGCGCCTAGTGGATGCCTTGCAGAAGCTCGATCTTGCCAAGGACACAACCATCGTCTTCTGGGCCGATCACGGCTTCATGGTCGGCGAGCACGGCCAGTGGGAGAAGATGAAACTCTTCGAAGCCGCCACGCGCGTGCCCTTCATCATGGCGGGAGCCGGTGTGACCGGCGGCGGCCGCGCCTGCAACAGAACATCGGAGCACCTCAATGTCTACCCGACGCTGGTCGAGCTGTGCGAGCTGGAAGGCGCGCCAGCTGATCTGCAGGGACGAAGCCTGGTTCCTCTTCTACAGGATCCGGATGCGCCCTGGGATCATCCCGCGGTTTCACAAGTCACACGGCGCAACGCTGCGGGTCCGACGATGGGCTACTCGGTTCGCAATGAACGATATCGCTACACCATGTGGTCGGGCGACGCTGACGGTGAGGAGCTCTACGACTACCAGACCGATCCGCGCGAGCTGAAAAACCTGGCGCACGACTCGAGCATGTCCGCTCTCAAGTCCCGTCTCCGCGCCAGGCTTGAGGAGATCGCCGGCTCGCGTGGGATGAAGCCGGCAAAGCACGTGTAAGTCAACGGCCATAAGGTGCAATAGTTCATTGCAGCGGCACAACCTGAGGTGCGGATTATGTTGGGAGAATAGCGATGAGCTCTGGATTCAATCGGCGGAAATTTATGCAATCTGGCGCCGCTGCACTAGCGGTAACTGCAGTGCCGGCCAATGCAGCCTTGCAGGCTTTATACAAAGACAAAACTAGGAGCCCGGAAGTGCGAGCTAAAGATCTCTTGCGCCGCATGACCCTAGCCGAGAAGATTGCACAGATGGAGAACGATGCGCCTGTGAACGAAAGACTGGGGATTCCCAAGATGATGCACGGGGAAGCGCTTCACGGCGTGGTCACGACCAAGGCCTTCCTTAAAAGCAAAGGTTTGCCAGAAGAAGTTGGACCGACAATTTTTCCGCAGGCGATCGCACTGGGCTCTACCTGGGATCCGCAGTTGATTGAAGAAGTCGCAAACGCGATTGCGGCTGAAGCGCGCTCGCTTGGCATTACGCATGCCTATGCCCCGGTTATCGGTGTAGCCAGGGACGCGCGTTTTGGGCGGTCGGAAGAGACTTATGGTGAAGATCCCTATCTGGTATCGAGAATGGGGGTTGCTTATGTTAACGGTCTCCAGGGTACCGGCGCCGCCCGGTTCGACAGCCAGCACGTCATGGCGACGGGCAAGCATTATGCGGGATATCAGTTATCCACCGGTGGAGTGAACGGAAATTATGTCGACTTATCCCGACGGATGATGTACGACATTTTTCTGCCTCCCTTCGAGGCGGCCGTCAAGGAAGCCGGCATCGGAGCGGTTATGCCGGCGCACTCGGATATTGACGGCATACCAGCCCACATGAACAAGTGGCTGCTGACAGAAATACTTCGGGACGATTGGGGATTCAAGGGATTTGTTGTTTCTGACAACATTGACATATATCGGCTTTATGAGATGCATCACGTTGCTCGAAGCCCAGCCCAGGCTGCCATTCTGGCATTGAAGGCTGGCGTGGATATGGAACTGGATTTAACCAAGGGGCAGGGTTATGCAACCTATAAGGAGACGCTGGTCGGTTCCATCAAGGCTGGAAAGATCAGCGAGTCCTATGTCGATAATGCAGTGCTCAGGATTTTGGAAGCCAAATTCAAATTAGGGCTATTCGATCACGCTACAGAAGAGAATCCAGGCAAAGTGCTGGGATCGCCGGCGCATCGGCAACTTGCACTGCGCGCGGCAGAAAAAGCCCTTGTGCTACTGAAGAACGATGGAGTTCTGCCACTGGCTGAAGGATCTGCTGCGAAGATTGCGATCATCGGTCCGCACGGAGACTATGTGGAATTCGGAGACTACGCAGGGACCGGTCATGCACCGGGGGTTCCATTGAATGCAGCCCTGCCGAAATTGCTTCCACAGGCTTCCATTCGCTTTGCCCGAGGCGCTGAAGTGACTGGCGAGGATAAAAGCGGATTCGCCGCCGCGGTGCAACTGGCTCGCGATTCAGACCTGGTGATTATGGCGATCGGCGGGTCACATGCGACTTGCGGAGAAGGTCACGACCGCGATGAAATTGGTCTTCCCGGCGTGCAGCAAGAACTGTTCGATGAAATTGCGGCAACCGGAAAGCCAATTGTAACTGTACTTACAAATGGACGTCCTCTGATAATTAGCGATGTAGTGCAGCGATCCAAAGCTTTATTGGAGGGATGGTACTTGGGTTGCGAGGCGGGCGTTGCAGTGTCTGAAGTCCTGGTTGGCAAGGTCAACCCGGGCGGCAAGCTGACGATGACATTCCCCAAGAGTCTTGGTCAATTACCGAGCTTTTATCAGAAGAAAGCTGCATTCACCGGCATGGGGCATGGCGAGTATATCGAAGGAAAAAGCTCGCCACTCTTTCCATTTGGTTTTGGTCTGAGTTATACAACCTTCCGGCTTGCGAATATTAGGCTCGCTTCTTCCCATATCCGTCCCAATGGTTCCACAACGCTGATGGTGGATGTGACCAATACGGGTTCCCGGGCGGGTGATGAAGTTGTACAGTTTTATGTATCGCAGGATTATGCTTCGATCGGCCGCTGGGAAAAACTACTTAAGGGTTTCCAGAGGGTGACGCTTCAGCCGAATGAAACCAGGACGATTTCCTTTCCGGTGGGTTTTAAGGAATTGTTCCTCTGGAATGCAAAGTTTAAGCGCGTGGTTGAGCCTGGAGAGTTTTCGCTGCGGGTGGGTACATCGAGCGATCAGCTTGAGACGGTGCATCTGACCGTGGATGGCGACGGAAGCGATTTGTTCGGATAAGAAACTCCCCAGTGAAGTAGCAGGCAGGGGGCGCTGATCATGCTTAGAAGCGGGGCTACCTGCCGAGGTATTTCGAGTTGGCTCCATAAGTCACTGTTCTTCTTTGCGCCCCGGCTTACAATCATCTGAGAACCACTTGTGTAATAAATCACCGCCTTCACGCATCTTTTCTGATGAACATCATGTCCAAACAGCAATCGAATTCATGAGGAGCAAGCTCCGCCAAATGAAGCGCGCTTACCCAGGGGTGTTCTTGCACTCGAGTCTTGCAGGCAAGCTGGTTGGGTAATGGGAGCCGTATGACGCGAGAGCGTCACGTACGGTTCTGCGAGAGACTCAGGGTGAAATCCCCTGGGTCAACTCACCCTAGGTCACCGCGTGCTTGGGCTGTTCAGAAAGGCAGCCCACCTGCTGAATTATGATCCTGTCGCCCTGTCAGGGAACACGTCCAACATAGAGCGGCAGGAATACCTGATTCTTATTGATGTCGTACGAGGGCAGCCCCTGAATCGTAGGCCTCTGTGGAAGCTGGGTATATTGAATGCTCCCGCTCGTCCCGTTCTGCGTCTCGCTCACAATTGTCTGGAAATACTGCGACGTGGGACCCATGGTTGCGAACGATGCTGACACGTTCGAATCCTGATTGGAGATAATCGGTTGGGTGGCGGGAATAGTCGCTCCGCCTGTAAATACATTGATTTCGGCACCGAGAAGTTCCGTCGAGCCACCGTTCTTGGTTACGAGCAGTACGCCTGGACCTTCCGATTTAATTCCCAGGAGCCACAGCTTTGATCCATCATTGATCACGTCCGGATTCCGATATTCGACGTTGAGATAGCGAACCCATACCTGCTGGCCGGTAAAAGTGATACCGGAAAGCGACTGATTTGGACTGGTGGAATTCTGTGTAATTGCACCAGATCTGACGTTTTCAAGAAATACATCTCCGCCGGGGACTGTGTTGGCATAGAGAGGGGTTGAATTCAGAAAAATATCCTTCATGACAACCGGACGCGATGATGAATGCAGCACCAGCACAGGAGCAAAGTTATTACCGGTGTATAAATCACTGAAAATATCTTCGAAAAATAGTGGTGAATCAGTGCTGTTTCCCTCCACCGAAAAAATGCCTGTGCTGCTGGACAGGCCACTGCCTCCGATGAATCCAGTGAAGAAGAATACGATTGCCTTGACGTTCGAGGGGATCGTAATGGTGTTGTTGATGTAATAAGAGCTTCCATTGGGGCCTGACGGAAAATAAACAATCGAGCCGGTTGCAGCTGCGTTCACTGCCTTCTGTATGGCCACGGAGTCATCCGTCTTGCCATCACCCACAGCGCCGTAAGACTGCACGTTGACCCAAAGCGACAAATCCGTGGGCCAGGCCACGCTCGGTGTTGGCATGATCGGTAAACCAAGCGTCTGCGGAGAAGCAATATTGAAAATCGTCTCGGGGCCAGAGCTGACCCACTCCGTAACATTCGGTCCTTTCACCGCTGCAGTGCCTGCCAGCGTTACAGCGGTTCCAAATCCCGATGTCGTGATATCCCGCAACAGCGCTTGGCCTGCATCCACAGCAATGGCAGTGCTGCCGGCCGCAGAAGACGAAATTGTTGAACTGATCAAGACGAGCGATCCGTCCGCACCGGTGACCTGCACTCCCATCATGGCAGCGTTCCCGGCTGAAATCTGCAGGTTATTGGCAGACATCTGGGCATTCACGACCGTTACCGCTGCTCGATTCTGATTCTGCAACTGAACCGTGTCCACCGTGATTCCAAATCCGCGAGGTTGTTCCGCCACAATCCCCTGATCGAATCCGATAATCGTCAGATTTGTGTAGACGCCCTGGGTTTCTGCAACGGGCAGCCAAAGCCCAACGGCGCCGGCGCCCGCCGGGTCGGAGCTTCGGATCGTGACATTGCGAACGGCGGCATTATTGGCTCCAGCAAAGAGAAGCCCTACCGCTCCTGGATTGCCAGAACCAACATCAATCGTAAGATTCTCGACATAGTTCGAGGCTTCTGTCGCGTTGAAAAGTTCCTTGGCAAAACTCAAGACTGGCGTTTGCATGCCAGCGGCAAACGCCCCACCGAGATTATCGTCCAGTTTGATGATGGTCTGACCTTCACCAGCACCCCAGAAACGAATGCGCGCAAGCTCCTCGCTACCGTAGCTGTTAAAAATCACCGGTGTGGAGTAGATGATTGTATTGGTCACGCGGTAGGTTCCAGCCGGAAGGTAAATGATGCTCTGGCTTCCGTAAATTTCCTGCTGCTGATCCGTATTCTTTTGATACCGAGCAAGAACATCGTTGTAGGCATTGATGAGCGCCTGGGTATCATCCGTGACACCATCACCTTTTGCGCCGTAAAGCTTTTGAACATCGATCACTCCCGGATCCGTGGTCGATGCCGCAAACACATCCGGTGGAAGCACGATTGCCTTGGATGACGTCGTTGTGCCGATGTTGCCAGTGGGAACGCTTGTTCCCCCGCCGCATGCCAAAAGAGGTCCTGCCGCAGCAGTTGCAATGACTGCCGCTCCCATTCCGAGCGCTTTTCGTCTACTGATTGTCATAGAAGTGCTTTCACCACTATCACTCATCGCCCTTTTGATCTCCTATCAATAAGTTTCATCTCACAACCAACTGGATCATGGAGTCTTTCCAGGACTTGTAGACTGCATGCACAAATGGGAACCCGACTATGTAGACTTTGTTTCGCAGATTTTTTACTCCCCTTTGAGACCGCGCCATTAGTGCTAGCAGACGGAGCAAGATTCCAGTAGCTGGTCCGATAGAGCTAGTGCAGCCGGCCATAAATAGAATCATTTATGGACACGGTTCATATCATAGAGTAGAGGTGACCAGTATGCGGGTAGCGAGAGCGATCGAGTTGAGTGCCGCAGCGCGGACGGAGTTGGAGAGGCTGATGCGGCGGCGAACCACCCCACAGCGGGTGGCGCAGCGCTGCCGGATTGTTCTGCTGGCAGCGCAAGGTTTGCGAGACAAGCTGGTCGCGGAACAGATGCAAGTTGCTCCCCGCATGGGCACTCTTTAGCGCGGCCGATTCCTGGAACTGGGCGTGGAGGGAATGCTGAAGGATGCGCCGCGCTCGGGCCGCAAGCAGACCATCACCGCCGAGAAGGTCGCTGAAGTGGTCACCAGGAGCACGCAAAGCAGACCAGAGGCCAGCACGCACTGGTCGCGCAGCACGATGGCGCGTGAGGTGGGCATTTTTCGATTCCAGCGTGGGCCGCATCTGGCGCTCGCATGGCCTCAAGTCGCATCGTGTTGAGAGCTCCAAGATCAGCAACGATCCCAACTTTGCCGAGAAGTTGGAAGACATCGTCGGGCTGTATCTGAACCCGATCGAGCACGCACTGGTCTTGTCGTTCGATGAAAAGAGCCAGATACAAGCCCTGGATCGTACACAACCTGGCCTGCCCACGAAGAAAGGCCGCGGCCAGGCGATGACACACGATTACAAACGCAATGGCACGACCACACTGTTTCCTGCACTCAACGCCGTTACCGGCGGTCTACGGTCTGTGTCAACAACGGCATCGTCATCACGAGTGGCTGAAGTGTCTGCGCCTGATCGATTAGACGGTCAATGCGAAGAAGCAGATCCACATCATCTGCGACAACTATGCCACGCACAAGCATCCGCGTGTAAAGCGCTGGCTGGACGGGCACGAGCGATTTCATGTGCATTTCACGCCCACCTCAGCCTCATGGTTGAACATGATCGAGCGCTTCTTTCCCGATCTGACCGAGAAAAGAATCAGACGCGGCGTGTTCCACGAGCTCGAACGACTCATCATCGCTGTCGGAGACTACATCGACCCTCACAATGAAAGCGCAAAGCACTTCATCTGGTCTGCCAAGGCCTACAACATCCTGGAAAAATTATCCGCGCTCAGGCCACGCTCAATTAATCTCTATCTGTGTATCGCACTACACTAGCTAGCCCACTGAATTGGACTATACAAACCGTTCATGGATCAAGATATTTCTAGTCTTGACACGCGCATAAGTGAGACGTTAGGATATGTGAGATTTTCCACATCAGGCACGACGATAGAATCCGAAGAGCACGCCCCTATCGTGATCGATTGTCCGATCGTGACTGTATTTGCACTATTGTAAGGAGATATAAGACCATGGCAAAGGTTACCCGGCGTAAGTCACTACAATTACTAGGCATGGCATCCGTTGCGCCACTGATGGCAACGAAGGGAAGTGGGAAGCTCTCGTTTCCGTCTTTGTTGCCAGGCTTTGTAGCTTCCGCATCGGTTGGTCCCAAACGTACAATTCCTCACGCACTGTTCGGCCTAAACGACGGGGCCAGTCTCCCCAGGCACATCGGTGAATATATAGATAATAGAGAGTTTATGAGGACATTTGCTCAGCTCGCACCAAGTATCTTGCGTTATCCAGGTGGGACTATAGCAAATTGGTTTGATCTAAGCACAGGAGAGATGCTAAAGCATCCTTCTGTTCCAAACACCAAGACCGTCGCAGATCTTAGCCGGTATCCTTTTACTTGGAGTGTCTATAAGAAACTCCTGGACCAGGCGGATTCCGAGTCGAGCATTGTCTTGAACCTGCTCACCGGAAATCTGGAGTCGCAAATCGCAGCATTGAAGAATGCACAGAAGGTCGGTGTGCCCATTACGCGGATTGAATTGGGAAATGAGTATTATCTTGCTGGCTCAGGCGGTAGTGATGGATATGAAACCGTCTTCCCAGACGGCGTCTCCTATGCGCGTGTCGCAAATAAGTATGCCCGTGCGGTCAAGCGGGAGTTTCCGGATTGTCGAATCGGTGTATGTATGAACAGTAACGTTCATCTCCGAGTTCCCCGCTCTCGAGAGTGGAACCAGAGTCTCCTTAGCACAGTCGACTCTAGCATAGACGCTGTTATTCCACATATCTATCATGATCCTCCGAGTACGCTCTTCGGAGACAGGCACAATAAGCCCAAGACAGATGCACTGGCAGAGCGAGGCGGTCCTCAACTAATATTCTCGCTGGCTCTGGATCCGCGCCCGCTTTCCTTCATCCGTGAGGCTACTGCCAGCCGTCCATATGAAATCTGGATTACAGAAACTAACCTGCGAGATTTTGGGGGAAAGATTGCAGGCACATGGACGCACGGTCTCTTCGTTGCCTTTGACTTAATGAATCTGCTCAATCTTCCTACTCTGAATATGGCACTTCTTCATGATGTGATCGGCCGCGTGATGTATGGCACAATTTTTAGCAAGAGTGATGGAAACACTTTTCCAGGGACTGACTTACATTACCAGCCCGATACCCTTAGTGCTTCCGGCATGGGGTGCATGATGCTCTTCCAGGCTGCCCGCGGAAAGCACTCGGCAGCTCCCCTTGAGTTTGACAGGAATCCGATGCAAACGGGATTGCTTGATAGCCGGGTGCCCTCCTTGTATGGTTGGGTATTTGACGAGGATTCGATGCTGGTATTAAACCTCTCTCCCCAGACTTGTAACCTGAAGATTCCTAAACTGCGACTTGCGGGCTTGAAACACACTCAACTCTTTGGTGACCCGGTCAAGTACGTTGCTTCACTCTCCTCTTTAAAACAACTCCACGGGATAACTGGTACGGAGATTAATTTGCCACCCTACTCAATGACGCGAATCGGAAGCTGAATTTCCGATTCGCGCGCTGATGAATGCTTAGCGCAGTCTCGTACCCTGGAACAAATTTGGGAACATCGAATTTCGACATCGTTAGTAGTCAGAGTAATCTGCCGAGAGTCCTGCAGTTTGCATTACGTATTAACTACTAGTCAGTGTGCCTCCTAAGCCGGGGAAGAGATGTGCCCTAGCTCTCTTCCCCTAAGAGAATTCTATTGGATGCACTTTGCAAGGCAGTACGCAATAGTAGCACTTTCTCCAATGGACCGCTATGGGTGCCAGCCGAAGATACTTCGGCAGCGGGAACAACGACAAAGATGAAGGGAATCACGAAGATGTCAACGATGACGAGGCGAGAATGCCTCTCTGTGCTTGGGGGAACATGCGCTGCAGCGCTCGCTCCATTTTCTGAGGCAGGTCCAGTCCGAAATCACCCAAATGTAATTGTGTTGCTGAGCGATGATCAAGGGTATGGCGACCTGTCGAGTCACGGAAATCCATGGCTAAAGACTCCCAACCTGGATAGATTCGCAACCCAAGGGACGGAATGTACGAGATTCTATGTGTCCCCCCTCTGCTCTCCATCACGAGCCAGCATTCTTACCGGTCGCTACAATCTTCGCTGTGGTGTGCATGGCGTAACTCGTGGCTTCCAGACGATGCACAGCGGAGAGACAACGCTCGCGACGGCATTTCGCGCTAATGGATACCGGACAGCCATCTTTGGAAAGTGGCACCTCGGTTCCGTATATCCTTATGTTCCATTTGCAGAGGGCTTTGAGGAGTTCATCGGCTTTAGAGAAGGCCATGAAATCAACTACTGGAACAGTATGCTGGAGCATAATGGCAATCCCTATCCGGTCAAAGGATTCATCACCGACGTCCTAACTGATGAAGGGATCCGCTACATTGAAAACCATCAGCATGAGCCATTTTTCTTATACATGGCATATAACGTCCCCCATACACCCGAGGAGGCCCCCCGAGCGCTGTTTGAGCACTATGCAAAGATGAATATTTCGAAATACGATGCGGGCATCTATGCCATGATGGCGAACCTCGATAGCAATATCGGTAGGTTGCTCCAGCGGGTCGATGATCTTAGCCTCACAGGCGATACAATTGTCATCTTCCTGAGTGACAACGGCCCGAATGGCCACCGCTATAACTGCAATTTCCTTGGAATCAAGGGGGATGTGAACGAAGGCGGTGTACGAGTGCCATTTTTTATTAGATGGCCTGGCCAAATTCCGCAAGGACACAAGAATGCAGAAATGGTCGCGCACATCGATCTCTACCCTACACTCATGGCGCTCTGCAATATAACGCCACCCAAAGGACGACCTATCGATGGCATCGATCTGTCGCCTACCCTCCAAACAGGAAAGCCGTTGGCTGATCGTTTATTCTTCACGCACAAGCCGTCAGACAAACCACAACTGGCGGACGCGGGAGCCGTCCGAAACAGCCGATTCTGCCTCGTCAACCGGGAGAAGCTCTACGACATCATCCAGGATCCCGATCAGAAGAATGATATTGCCAGCCATCACCCGCAAGAAGTTGCCGCACTCTCGAAGGCATATGAGAATTGGTTCCGTGATGTGACAGCCCATGTATCTTACGGTCGGCCGCTAATTCCTGTAGGCTATTCCGAAGAAAACCCTGTGACTCTTCCAGCGACCCAGGCCTATTTCAGTGGGGAGCTGCACTTTTGGGGTCGACACGGATGGGCTTGGGATTGGATTACCGGTTGGTCCCGAGTGCAAGATGAAATCTATTGGGACATTGATGTCGTTCAGGACGGTGAATATCTCGTAGACATCCGATATCTCTGTCCCGCTGAGGATGTAGGATCCCGCATTCAGGTTGTGGCCGGGATGAATCGCACTTCTGCCCTAGTTCGATATCCCACCCAGATGGATCCGATTCCAACTTTGGATCTAACTCCTCGGAAAGAGGTTCCGCCAATGCCGTGGGGAACTCTCGATGCCGGCGTTCTTCGCTTGTCCAAAGGCAGAACTAAGCTCTACCTGAAGGCGCTGAGCAAAACTGGGAACAACGTAATGGAAGTCAAGGCAGCGGTCCTCAGACGTATCATGCCTTGAGTGATATCGAACCCCGACGGCCTTCGCGAGGGATCGCATTTCGCGCGGGGTTCTATTTCTCCTTTGTAACATTTACCGATATCAGTTTCATGGCCCAAGAAGGCCAACAACAACACCACGACTAAGGTCCTGGCTGAGGAAGAAGGTTCATATTGTGCGAACTTTACACACTAACATTCAAGGGATTCATGCCGATTGCAGTTCATTGAAATATGTGGAGGTGAATAACTTATGTTGAAACAGTTTGGCTCACAGGTTCGTCATGTCTTTCTAATGGCGTTGTTCATTAGCCTGTCAGCCGTGTCCAGTGCTATCGGGCCAGTAATTCCAGCACCGGTGGAGCTAAGCAGCGGCTGGCAGTTGCAGTTTGAGGACAAGACCTCGCAGAACGGGGCGGAGATTGCCGCGGCGAACTACCAAACGGTGGGATGGTATAGGGCCACCGTGCCGGGAACGGTACTCACCTCGCTGGTGAACGATAAGGTCTATCCGGAGCCGCTCTACGGCGAGAATAACCGGCCAGAGATCATTCCCGACAGCCTGGCACGGCAGTCCTACTGGTATCGCACCGTGGTGAAGGTGCCAAAGGACTACAAGCACCACCAGGTGTGGCTGAACTTTGACGGCATCAACTACTCGGCCGTGGTGTGGGTGAACGGCACGCAGGTCGGGACCATCCGCGGGGCGTTCATCCGTGGCATCTTCGACGTGACCAGCGTGGTGAAGCCGGGCAAGGATGCAGTGGTGGCCGTCGAGATTACCCCGCAGCCGCATCCGGGCGTGCCCCACGAGCACACCATTCGCGCAGGCATCGGCAAGAACGGCGGTATCGGCACCAGCGACGGGCCAACGTTTTTTTGCACACAGGAGTGGGACTGGATTCCGGCGATCCGCGACCGAGATACGGGCATCTGGCAAAAGGTGTATCTCTCGGCCACCGGCGCGGTGGTGGTGAAGAATCCGCAGGTGACCACGGATCTGCCGCTACCCAGGACGGACTCGGCTGACGTGGACGTGAGCGCCACGGTGCAGAACGTGATGGACAAGCCGGTGAAGGGCGAGCTGCAAGGCCAGATTGAGAACATCAAGTTCAGGCAGAAGGTGGAATTGGCGCCGCACAGCACGCAGGTGGTGCACTTCGATCCGCAGAACACGCCGAAACTGCACATGGAAAAGCCGCGGCTGTGGTGGCCGAACGGATATGGGCCGCAGAACCTGTATAAGCTGCACCTGAGCTTCAAGACAGGGCGGCGCGTTTCAGATGCGCAGGATGTGACGTTTGGCGTGCGGAAGATAACGTACAGCGTTCCCGGCTCGGACACGCTGACCATCTCAGTGAACGGCGTGCCCATCTTCATCCGCGGCGGCGACTGGGGCATGGACGAGGCTATGAAGCGGATTCCGTGGGACCGGATGGATGCACAGATCAAGCTGCATAAACTGGCGCACCTGAACCTGATCCGCAACTGGGTGGGACAGAGCACCAGCGAGGAGTTCTATGAGCTGTGCGACAAGTACGGCATCCTGGTGTGGGATGAGTTCTTCCAGGCCAATCCCCATGCCGGCCCCGACCCCACCGATATTCCCACCTACATGGCCAACGTGCGCGACAAGATTCTGCGCTTCCGCAATCACCCATCGATCATGCTGTGGTGTGCGCGGAACGAGGGATATCCGCCGCCGGAGATCGATGCGAAGCTGCGGCCGCTGCTGGCGCAACTGGATCCGACGCGGCGGTATCAGCCGAGTTCGACGGCTGGAGGCGGGGTGCGGTCACATGGGCCATATCACTGGCGCGAGCCGCGGGCGTTCTACAAGGTGACCGACGACTACTTCAAGACAGAGACGGGCAGCATGTCAGTGCCCACGCTGGAGTCGATCGAAGGGATGATGCCCCGGAAGGATTGGGAGACGATCAACGACGACTGGGCGGAGCATGACTTTGCGCGGGGCGCGCAGCAGGGCGACAAGTATCCCGCGATGATTACGGCGCGGTATGGGAAGATTCGCAACCTGGCGGACTTTGTGCGCAAGGCGCAGATGGCCAACTACGAGGCCTTCCGCGCCATGTACGAGGGGCGCAACGCGCTGCTGTTCCATCCTACGACGGCGGTCATCACGTGGATGAGTAATCCGGCGCAGCCGAGCTTTGTGTGGCAGATCTATCACTACGACCTGGAGCCTATGTCGTCGTATTTTGCCGTGATGCACGCCTCGGAGATGGTGCACATCCAGTACAACCAGGCGACCGGCGAGCTGCAGGTGATCAACAACGAGCCCACGGCATTGACCGGCGCAACGGCGCATGTGTCCATCTATAACCTGGATGGCACGCTTGCCGCGGAGCACTCGATGCGGGTGATGGCAGCCGCGGAGGCAGCGACGAACCTGGGCGAGGTGGAGATTCCGGCGGCAGCCAGCGAGGTGCACTTCATCAAGCTGGACCTGACCGACAGCACCGGCAAGCTGATCTCGACCAACTTCTACTGGCATGCCAAGCCGGATCACCAGGACGACTTTACCAGCCTGAACCAGATGCCGATGGTGGCCTTGGAGGCGAAGGCGCAGGTGAAGGACGACGACAACGGCAACCGCGCGGTGACGGTAACCCTGAATAACCCGACAAAGAGCATCGCACTGATGGCTCACGTGCAACTGCGGCGCAAGTCGGGCGAGCGCGTGCTGCCCGTCTACTATAGCGACAACTACGTATCGCTGGTGCCTGGCGAGAGCAAGGTGATCACGGTGACTGCCGCGGGCGACGGCTTCAACGGCGAGGATGCGCTGGTCGTGGTGGATGGATGGAATGTGAGCGTCACGCCTGCGTCGTTCAAGGGCATGGCCGTGGCGCCCAACCTGGAAGCGCAGCCCATGCGCTCGCCGGAGACAGGACTGCCGCTCCAGACGGTAGGGTTGCGGTAGGGACGAGCCTCACGGCTCGCCCACCAGGCGGCCGGTGGCAGTCACCCGCCTCCGGCTCCCACAGAACCAGGCGTGCGGATTTCCCGCACCGGGCTCGTCAGAAGCTGATTCACAGTGTATCCAAACAGACTCTTTCCACTTCGGCCGCGCGAGCGAGCTGGCGGAGCTATGCCACAAATCCAACTTCGCCGCTGAAAAAGTCCCTCCGCGCATGCGCTGGACCGCTTCGAGATCAACTTCTTGCCGGAAAACTACCCTCCAGGCAGGCCCAGCCCCGCCGCTCCCCGCAAAAATCGGCCCCTGTGAGATATGGCGGCTAAGGCCGAGTAGCGCAAAGAGCCGCACCAAGATGAAAGCCTGAAGGGGGCCGTTGTGATTGCAGCGTGGATCGAGTGGTCCCGGGGTGGTCCCGAGGATCTGACTTCGAATCGTAAGTTGTTGAATCTATTTGTCGTCCCCGACGGGATTTGAACCCGTGTTATCGCCGTGAAAGTTGGCCCTTAAACCGCCGCTGGAGCGCAATCCAGCATTGCGAAGTGCATCGGAACACATCGCAGTGGACCCAAAATTCAGCGTAAATGGTCCCCGAGTGGTACTCGGGGAAGCAAAATCCGGCCCGCGACCGATTGCAGGCTTCTGATCGGGGGGTACTGCCTCTCCATTCTTCGCGAGAGGCTGGCGCTCCGTTCTCTCTGGCTCCACGAAGCCGATCCGATCTGCTCCGGGAAAATAGGATCTTTTTTGTCAATGAGTTGCAGAGAGAGAGAAGCGCTGGATCAGGCCTCAACGCACTTCGGTGTGGTTCCCAGCTGGTACCCGAAAAACCCAGAAATCTCACTGCCTTCATAGCCTTTTGTGAGCGCGCCTCGGCAGCGGCGATTGGAAGGGGAACTGCTTCCATTCGACTTTGCGGGGCGGCCGGACGACTCGGACCCAAGGAGTTTGAAATGATCCCACGTCGGTTCGAGATCCCTTCGATTCGCTTCTAACCGCCGGCGAGGAAAGCTCGCGCTGCGCCCATGATCTCCGGGGCCACGGTCTCCAGATCATTTTCCCTCACGAGCCGAAGCGGGACGCGGTCACCGAGTTCCGGGTTCAGGCCGGTAAGCCAGGATTGGATCACGGCAGGGTTTTCTCTTTCGGCGAGCATCCGGACAAGCTGGAAGGCGAACCTCAGACGCTGTTCGGCATCACCAGAGAGCTCGCCTCCCTTCATCCACCGATCGACCGCGTGCACATCCCGGACACCGCCGGCGTAGGCGGTGAGCTTGCGGCCGATAATGCCGACGAGTTGCTTTACGATCACCGGCATTGGCGATTCGTGCCTGCCCGCAATTCGCCGGACCTGATCGATCACTTCCCGTTCGTTCTGCAGACATAGCGTCTTCCGGCCGCAGTTCACGCGGTAGACCACCAGATTGTCGTCACCGCCAACAGTGCTCGGGAACACAAGGCCCTGGATTCCGGCGGAGATGAGTTCGCGGGCCAAAGCCATCGAAGTGGTCAAGTCATCCTTGTCGAGACAGGCAGCCCTGATCGCTTCGGCAACGTGTGACGATCCAAGAGTGGAAAGGTTGAGCGATTTCTTCAAGTCGACGGCGACCGCGTACACAACCCGAGGATATTTTTCGACGCTGATCTGGCCGACGCCACCAAGCCTCGACTTGCGTGCGGTCACTTCCTTGCTCGCTCCTGCGTCGGTCGCTGACAGGTAGACCGCCCGTGTGCCGACGGGAGCAAATCTCCCACCATAAGCCCGCGCTCCCGCTCCGCTCAGGACATCAAGCGGATCCATGTAGCGGTATTCGACACTGCGGAAGAAAAGCCCCTTGATGGGGACAGCTCGGCTTATCCAGCGCTTGATTGCCCTCTGCTGCTTGGCATTGAACGTCACACTGGCTGTCCCTCCCGCAACCTGTCGAACTCTACGACGAGATCGCGGATACGTCCATCGGCGATCAATTCCTGGGGAGTCCGTCCAGCAAACGCCTCAAGCGGCGAAGAGAGCCACTCTTTTTCCTTGGGCGCCACGACATAGTCATCCATGCGGGACAGTAGTTCGCGGAGATCGCGGGTCTTCTTGTGCATCTGGCTGGTCCCTTTGCCCGCTTCCCAGTTCTGCACGGTGCGAGCGGTCACGTTCAAGGCGTTCGCCAGCTGTTCCTGGCTCAGTCCAAGCCTCTGCCGAGCATTCCCGAGCGCGAAGGTCGATTTCTCATCCCCTTTGGGCCGAGCATGGGTACGGATGTTCCGCGCCTTCAGGAGTTGCCGGAGGTGTGGCCAGTTGAAGGCCCATTCCGCCTCGGCGAACTTCTGCCGGCCGACCATCGTTCCCACGCGGAAGGCAAAATCGGCCGAATGGTGTGGAGTATAGACCAAGAGCGTTGATACCTTGCAATTCCGAAGGGTAGCCAGGGTGCTCTCGACCGCGGCATCCTCTTCGGGCCTGGACAGGTAGAGAACGCTAACCTGGGCCTTGCCCAGCCCGGACTTCAGGTGACAGGGAACGGTCTGGAACCGGGGAGCGTAGGGTGCGAAGAGCGACTTCGCCTCGTCCAGCGCCTTTGGTTCGGTCCAGACTATGAGTCCTTCGGAATGAGTTGCGGTTTGCATGCTCGCCTCCGAATCCATTATACGCAATATTTCGTGCTATACGAACATATGCAAAACGCGAGTATTTTAGTGTATGTCTTATTAGGCCTGGGCAATTCTCGGAGACACGGAGACACGGCTGCGGGGCCGTTTGGTTTCTGACTGCAGCGCCGACTTCCGGCTGCGAGGCCGAATAAGGCGGAAGGCGGAACGAGGTGGAATAGGATATGAGCCGCGCCAGCATCAAGGAGACGGAAGCCAACACTCCGTTGTATGAGCAAATCGCGGCGCTCTCAGCGCGGACGTTGCATCGAATCAAGGAACTCGGCCTTTTGAGCACGGAGTTTCTCTCCGTGCTCCCGAACTCGCAGGACCAGATTCCGTCGCGCTATAAGTGCATCCGGTCAGCGATCATCGAGGAAATGAAGTCACAGCCGCTGACGCCGACGTATGCCCGCGAACATGCGTCCGCGAATCGCCTCATTCAGGCGAGGGCCTCTCTCAAGGAGCTACTTTCCGAAGACGACATCGAATTTCTAGTAGATTACGACGACGCGCCGCCTCTATGGGCCGTGGGCGCAACTCAGAGAAACAGCCGCATCGACAATTTCCTGACGGGCTTGAGCATCCGCGAATGGGGACTTGACCGATTCATCGAAACCTTACGCCAGAAAGCGCGCGAAGAAGATGGATTGTTCCCGACAAAGCCAGACGATTCGTTCTTGTCATGGCTCAAGCAGAAGCCCCAAGCGTGGATGCAGGAGTTCTACGCACTCCTTAACGACGAGGTGAACGATAAGTCTTATCGGCTCAAGTACCTGTGCATCGTGCGCCTAGCCGACGGAACTTTGGGCAGGGCCGACCGCGCTTTCTTCGCCGGTGAAAACACAGGCAGCGACATACCTGTCGTGGACAGAGCCGTTTACACGTCCGGTACAAGCAAGAAGCAACAGGACAGCGCCAAAAGCTTCTTGTCACAGCTGGGCGTGCGTGAAATCGGCAAAGCTGAAGAAGTCGAAATCATCCTCAAGCGCCGCTACACCAAGGAAGCGGAATTGCCGGATGATTCCACCTACCTTGACGACTTGAAGCGTTTTATCGCGCTCACCGAGGACAAGCCGGATACGCCAAACATGTTCAGCGACTTCTACATCTTTCAGGCTGAAAACGAAATGTGGTATCGTCCGGTGGACATTTACCTCGATCAGCCGTACATGGACACCTGTCTGTCCGTCTACTACAAGGCGCTTAGGCAGGATCATGAACCTGAAAGGATTCATGCCCGCTACCGCGACTGCGGGATCGAAGCCAAGCATTTCGTCAAGTTCGCACAGGCCGTAGGTGTCAGGGTTCGTCTAGAAATCAAGGAAGACGGCTGTTACAAGAACCCTAATCGCAGCCATCTCCTTTCTGCAGGAGGTAGCTGGACGGCATATGGAATCAATCGCGACTATTTCATTCCGAAGCTCGACGAATTGCTGAAGACGCCATCCCTTGAACTCTCGCGACTGATTTGGGAAGATCCGATGCGATGGTCTCGACCTCGGTCTTACTTTCCGGGAGCGGCTTCGGGGTCACTTCGCTGAATCCGGAGAAGATGCGAAAGACCGGGCCCTCGACTTTTGCCTTTGCGGTCCACGCCGCCACGCCCAGGTAGGGCAGCGGAGGATCGGCATCCACCGCCCGTTTGTTCTCCAGAATCGAAAAGACGGTTGCCGATGGAGAGGTTGCGATGGTGTGGCTCTCGGCGAGGGGAATGCCTCTGTCGGTGATGGCGCCAAACGGGAGGAGATCCAGTTCTCCGTCAGGCACAAGGATCAGGGTTGAATGATCACGATACTCGGGGATCTTGGCCAGGAGTTCACGAAAGAGGGCATCGCCGAGGGTCGAATTTGCATGCTGATCCCGGATGCTCGCGCGATATTCACTGGCATCGGTCTCGATCTCGGTTCTCCCTGCAAGTTCGTACGCTCGTGCGGAAGTTCGTGTCACGGCGAGTGCATAGGAATGGGGATCGGCGAGAACGTATTCCACGAATAGCTCGTTTTGAGCGAGATCGGATTTGAGCCGGCTGAGACCGACCGGATCTTCAATGGTGGCCGATGCCAATGACCGCTGATCGAGCACTGGCTCGGAGTCCTGGACCTGTTCCGATAGTTCCTGCCCTGTGGCTGGATTGTCGGTGTTCAGTAGTGCCACGTTCAGCATGCTCAGATGCCGCTCGGCAGGCGTGGGTGCCCGCCAAACCGCTTGAAGAATCGACGGAACTGTCCAAGCGCTTCGGCCAGATCGAAGCCAGCGACGCTCCTGCCCGATCCGACCACCAGACCCGGTTCCGGCGACGGCGCCAGCATAATGCTAGGAATCCTGAAGCGCTCCACACATTTCGCGGCAAGCAGGCCCGCGATGCCTTTGGGACAAGATTCCCGGTAAAGCACCAGAGCGGGCGGAGCCGGCTGCGGGATCTCACCGCACAGTCCACCAAAGTGGGCTGCGACAAGCTGGCGCCGCTGCTGGTTGAGTTGATCCAGTCGCTCGACGCTCCTGCGTGCGGCATCTTCGTCCCGTGCCGCCTCGAAAACCGACAGCGCCGCGGCGGGATGATCGATCCGGCCGGCGGCATTGATACGAGGCGCTACGCCGAAGGCCAGATCATTCGAATCGGGATTCGCCGGGTCGGCGCAGGAGACCCGAAGCAGTTCCCGAAGCCCGCAGTTTTCGGCACGAGCGAACTCACGCATCCCCAGGCGTGCGAGCGTTCGGGTTCCGCTTTGCAGCGGTACACAATCAGCAACCGATGCGATCGCGGCATACTGGCTCATGGCAGTCTGCAGGCGTTCGACCCGCTCCTCTTTCCAGCCGACTCGCAGCGCCAGTGCAACAGCGAACAAAGCCGCAAGACCAGCTCCGCAGAACTCCTGGGACCAGACTGCGAGTGTATTGGCCCGCTCCTGAACGCGGTGATGGTCGATGACAATCACATCGACACCCAGCCGATGCGCGAGCTGAATCTCTCTCTGCGCGTTAATGCCGTTGTCGACCGTGATCAGAAGGTCGGTGCCTCTCAGGGAGAATTTATGGACCATAGACGAACTGAGACCATATCCTTCGTCCCGATGCGGCAGATACGCTCGCGCCTGAACTCCGAGACCGTCCAGAACCGAGCGCAAAATGTGAGTGCCGAGGACCCCATCGCAGTCATAGTCCCCAAAAATCGCGATCCGATGCTGGCCGCGGATGGCGACAAGCACGCGGTCGACTGCCCCGGCCATCCCCGGAATTGACTCCGGCTCGGGAAGATCGTTCCAGGACGGAGGCTGAATGAAGGAATCAATGTCCTCGATCCCGCGGGAGATGAGGACGTCGAGCAGTGTCTGGCACAGAAACATACCTCCTCCTCACGGCCCTGATTGGGCACTTTGTCAGTTGTTGAATGGAGAATTGAGGCTACACAACGCGCAGGTGGTCGCCGCGGTAGACTTCGGCGCCGGGAACGGCAATCTGGTTCTGAACAGCCTGCTTGATGGCCTCATTGCTGGGTGACGCATCCTGAATTGATGCCATGAGCGGACGAATGAGGTCCTCTGGGAGGCTCACCGAGCCTGCGTTCCTGATTCGATGTGAGAAACACCAAAGGAATGGAATTCGCACGCACTGTGCCCATTCCTCGGAATCGACAACGTCCACACGGAAAGGAGCTCCAGCAGCATGGCCTCGAAGGCGTAGTCGACTTTGTCGATTTCATCGATGAGCAAGACGCAGGGTTCTTCCTGCTCAATGGCTTCGAGCAGGGGACCAGCAATGAAGTAGGCTCGGCTCGTGATTTCGCGCTTGATCTGCGCCCAGTCCGGAGCCTGGATGCTTCTGCTCATCAGCAGGACATAGAGTTCCTGCAAACTCCGGTCGTACTGCCCAATGGCCTTTTCTTCATCGATTCCCTGGTAGCACTGCAGGCGCAGCAGCGGTACAGCAGATGCGCGCGCAACCGACTGTGCGAGCTCCGTTTTGCCCGCACCGGCAGGGCCTTCCAGCAGGACGGGGCGATGGATCCTGCCCGCTAGGGACAACGCGGTCGCTACTTTGATGTCGGTGAAGTAGCCTACGCTTTCAAGTTGAGCTAGCGTTTCCGCGGGTGAAGCAAACATCCGGCCCGTCCTCCCGAACGCGTCAAGCGTGGGGAGAGCGTAGGACGCAACTAGATTTCGGTCAAACGGGGATAGGGCAGAGAG
>JAJZVZ010000168.1 GCA_021846945.1 Acidobacteriota bacterium
GTTCAAACCCCGCCGCCTGAACCCCATCAAGCAGAAGCAAATGGAAGACCGCTGCGCTTTCCTCGAAGAAGAAATTCCGCGCGTCGAAGCGTCAATCGCCCACACCGAGCAGCAGTTGGGCGTCTACGTTTCCGCGGCTGAGACGCAGCGGCTGACAACGCTGGCCCAAGAGTTGCGGGCGCAGTTAGCCGCACTCACCGAGGAGTGGGAAGAACTGATGATGCAACTCGACCAGACCGCATTGCCTTAGCGATGGAATGCGGAAATTCTCCCTGCCCAGACTACTCTGGTTGCGACATCGACGGCGGAGCCGCGTCCGGCGCAGCGCCCCATTGCTTGTTCGGCTCCGGTCCCATCTGAAGAACGAGCCGGGCGCCATTGGCAATATCGGAGTGGCTGAACCACGGATTATTCCACGGCTTTCCATTCAGAGTGGCCGACTGGATGTAAATATTTTTTTCCGAGTTGTTGCGGGCTACGATCTCAAAATTCTTTCCGCTGCCCATGTGGATCGTTATGTGGTTGAAGATCGGGCTGCCGAGGATGTAGTCCGGACTGGATGGATCGACAGGATAAAAGCCCATTGCACTCATCACATACCAGGAGGAAGTCGATCCCTGATCGTCCATGCCCGGGAAGCCCAGCCCATACCGGTCGCTCCCATACATGAGCTTGAGAATCTTCCGGGTGAGCGCCTGCGTCTTCCATGGCTGGCCGGCCCAATCATAGTAGTAAGCCGCCTGCTGATCCGGCTGGTTGCCTTGCACATATTGGCCAATCACTCCCGTGCAATCGCGGCAAATGCCTTTGGGGTGATAGGGAATGGTGAAGAACTCGTCGAGCTTGGCCGCGAATTTTTCGCGCCCGCCCAGAAGATTGATGAGCCCCTGAACATCGTGCGGTACAAGCCATAACGTTGACCAGCCCGATGCCTCCTTCATCATGAAGTTGTAGTAGGGCTCGCGCGGGTCGAAGGGCGAAATCCACTTTCCATCGGCTGTGCGGCCGCGCATGAATCCTGTCGAAGGATCGAAGACGTTCCGATAGTTATGGGCGCGCTTGAGAAACATGCGGTAATCATCTTCTTTCCCAAGTCGCTTCGCATAAATGGCCATGGCGTGATCATCCCAGCTGTATTCGAGCGTCGTCGCCGCGCCGGCCTTGCCGCCTGCATACGGCGGGCTGGGATTGCGGTCCGGAATAAAATCCGATATCCACCCCTGCTTCAAATACTCGGCGAGATAGTGCCTCGGCCCGTTTACATCCATGGCATTCTTGCGCAGGTACACATACACCGCGGCCCGGTCGAAGTTCAGGCCGCGCTCCCAGTCGCCCAGATACATGAAGACCGCGTTATCACCATGAAATGAAGTGCCCATATAGCCGCTCTCCCGCGCCATATCCAGTTGCGAGCGCAGAATATCGACCTTCACATCAGGCTCAAGCAAGGTGAGCAGCACAATCTGGTTGCGGCCGGTGTCCCAGAAAGGCACCGGACCATAGCGATCATACGTAGCGGTTCTCACCTTGCCGTCCAGACCGATGAACTGATCGCCCTTGGACGCGGCCAGGCGGGGGCTGGCAAAGGAGTGAAGCAGGCAGGAATAAAAGAGCATCTTTTCCTTTTCGGTTCCGCCTGTTACTTCGATCCGATCCAGTTTGTTTGACCAGATATTTTCCGCCTGTTTGCGAATGAGGTCGAAATCCCATCCGGGATCTTGGGCGTGAATCCGGGCCTCTGCGCTTGCATAGCTTGCGCCCATCGCCACCTTCACCAGGACCTGCTCCCCTGCGGCCGTTGCAAACTGAAGATATGCGCCGGCATAAGGGCCGCTGATCGTGCGCACGGCGGGCTCGACATCCTTGTTTCCGATCATGGAGCGGCCGTTCGTCGGAGGAATCTGCCTGAAGACGCCGAAGTCTTTGAATGGCCGGGAGAACTCCGCGACAAAATAAATTAACGCGGGCTGGCGGTGTTGCGAACTTGCGCCTCCAAGCCCAATCTCTCCGCGCACGATGTTGTCGCCTGCAACTTCGACGCTTCCATTCGCGTGTCCAACATCGAGCAGGATATGCGCTTTGTCTGACTTGGGAAATGTGAACCGGAAGATCCCCGTCCACATCGTCACGGTCATTTCCGCCTTGGTTTTGAAGTCGTCCAGATAGACCGAGTAGTAGCCCGGCGAAGATTTTTCGCTGGCTTTGTCATAAACGGATGCGCTGCGTTCCGGCGGCACGGTCCAGTCGCCTACCACCGGCATGATGATGGGGCCGCCCGCTCCCGTGGAGAAACCCATCATGGTTCGATTTGGATAATAATAGCTGTCCCCTACGCCGGCCGGGTAAGTCAGATCCACATTGTTGTTGATCGGCGCAAGATCGATCGAACTCTGGGGCAGCTCCGCTCCCGGCGAAGTCATCCCCGAGTAAAGCTGCTCGCCCGGAGGCGGCGCATTGCCGATCAGTTTCTGGTTGTCCAGCGGCGCGGTCCCAACCCGGCCATTGGCGTAGTCCACGGGCCGTTTGGCCGAGGGCCGGCCGCTCTGGCTCATCAATGCGGGAACCAGGAGCCAGAGAACTGCGAAAAGAAGTGTAAGATGCCGGATGATTCGATGCGAAGAATGCGCAGGGGCGCCAGTGATCATGATTCCTCTCGTCGCAACTATAGCAAACCGCAACCGGCGCCGATCTGCGCGGCCCGCAGGCTCGGGGACCGTCGTGCATAATCAAAACAGGATGGCACTTCTATGGCACCCCGAGAGCTGGCCGCAGCGGCTGGCAGAGTTGGAAGCGCAATCAGGCGACCTGAAAGAAGCGCCCTTGCGGCGCGATGTGCGTTCGCTCGGCATGTTGCTGGGTGAGGTGTTGCGCGAGCAGGCCGGTCAGGAGCTCTTCGACCAGGTGGAAGCACTGCGTCAGGGCACCATCCGGCGGCGCGACGCTGAAGCGAGTGGCCGGACCGAGGAAGCTGCCGCCATCGGCGCTGCCGCGCTCAAGCTTGTTCGCACCCTGGTCCCGGATCGCGCCATTCTGCTTACCCGCGCCTTCGCTTTCTACTTTGAGCTCATCAACCTGGCTGAGACCAACCACCGCAAGCGCCGGCGGATGGCCCTGCGCCTGATTGGCGAGGCCGGCCAGCAGCGCGGCTCTCTCCAGGGCACGCTCTCGGCGATGCGCCGCGTGGGCATCAGCGCCGAGGAGGCCCTGAACTGGCTGCGCCGCGTGCTCATCGTCCCCGTTTTTACCGCGCACCCCACTGAAGCGGCGCGCCGCACGGTCATGTTCAAGCGCCGGCGCATCGGTGAGTTTCTGGCCGCGCTCGACCGTATTCCCGTTCCCGAGCAGGAGCTGGCGCGGCTGGAAGAACTGGTGCTGGCCGAGATCACCAGCCTGTGGCAGACCGACGAGGTGCGCTCCCGCCGCCCCACCGTCTACGACGAGATCAAGATGGGCCTGGACTACTACGACGTCTCCATCTTCGAGACGCTGCCCGTCCTTTACCGGGAGATCTCCGATGCCCTGCACGCCTCCTACGGCCTTGAGATTGAGCCGCATGAGATGCCCCAGATCCTGAGCTTCGGTTCCTGGATTGGCGGCGACCGCGACGGCAACCCCTTCGTCACGCCCGAGGTCACCCGTGACGCCATTCAACTGGCGCGCGGTCACCTGCTGCTCTACTACCAGCGGCAGCTCGACATCATCATCGACCTGCTCACCACCAGCGCGCAGATGCGGAAGGTCAGCAAGGCGCTGCTGGAGCGGCTCGGGGCCTATCTGGCGCAGGTGCACACGCCAGAGGCGCAGGTCTTCGGCGAGCAATATGAGTTTGAGTACTATCGCCGCTACGTCATCTGCCTGAAGGCGCGCGTGCTGCGGACACTGCGGCATCCCGGCCCGCAGGGCGCGGCGCTGCCGGTGATGCCGTACACGCTTTCCCAGGGCCAGGAGGAACTGGCCCAGGTGCTGCCCGCTTACGCCTGCGTCGAGGAGTTCCTTGACGATCTGGAAACGCTGCGCGCTTCGCTGGCCGATAACTGCGGCCTCCGCATTGCACGCACGCTCGTTGATCCGCTGATCCTGCAGGTGCGCACCTTTGGCCTTCATCTGCACACACTCGACATTCGCCAGCATGCGCGGGTGCATGCCGCGGCCTTGCGGGAGGCCATCAGCGACACCATCGCGCCGTCGTTGCCCGGCGGCCTCTCCGCAGAGACGGCCTCAGTGCTGGAAACTTTCCGCGCAGTCTCCGAGGTTAAAGCCGGCTGCTCGCCCGAGTCCATTCGCCAATATGTCATCAGCGGCGCGGCAACGGTTGAAGACGTGCTGGCCGTGGTGCGGCTGGCGCGGTTGGGCGGAGTCAAGGTGGAAGGCCGTGGCCGCGATCCCGGCCTGATGCCGGTGCCGCTCTTTGAGTCGATTGAGGACCTGCGCAACGCGCCCGCCGTCTGCCGCGAGCTATGGTCCCGGCCCGACTACCGCAAGCTGCTGGCCACCTGGGACAACTGGCAGGAAGTCATGCTGGGATACTCCGACTCCAACAAAGACGGCGGCATGTTGACCAGCACCTGGGAGATCTTCCGCGCTCATCGCGATCTGCACACGGTGGCCCGCGAGTGCGGCGTCAAGCTGCGCCTTTTTCACGGCCGTGGTGGCACCGTCGGCCGTGGCGGCGGACCCACGCACCGCGCCATCTTCGCCCAGCCCATGGACTCCTTCGAAGGCCAGCTTCGCATCACCGAGCAGGGCGAAGTCCTCAACTTCAAATACGCCGATGAAGTGCTGGCCGAACGCAACCTTGAGCTGATGATCGCCGCTTCACTCGATGCGCTGGCGCGGCCCAACGCGCGCGATCCCCGGGGCCACTTCACCGGCGTACTCCGGCCGGAATGGGAAGCCGCGCTCAACCAGCTCTCCGAATTGTCGTTTGGATACTACCGGAAGCACATCCTCGAAGACCCGGAAGTGCTCACGTACTTCGAGCAGTCCACGCCAGTGGGCGAACTCGAAAACGCCAAGATTGGCTCGCGGCCGGCGCGGCGCAACGCATCCACCCGGCTTGCCGACCTGCGCGCCATTCCCTGGGTCTTCGGCTGGACGCAGTCCCGGCTGCTGGTGCCGGCGTGGTTTGGCGTGGGCTTCGCCATCGAGCAATATCTGGCCCGCGATGAAGCCTCCGGAGCGAACCTCGCCATGTTGCAATCCATGGCCTGCGAGTTTCCGCTCTTCATCGACCTGCTACGCAACGTAGAGATGGCCCTCGGCAAGGCAGACCTGACCACGGCGCGGCTTTACTCCACGCTTGTCGAAGATGCCGAGCTTCGTGAGCGTGTCTACGATTTTTTTGAAAGCGAGTTCCATCGTACCGGCCGCGCTATCCTCGCGATTACCCGCCAGGCGCAACTGCTCGAAAGCAGCCCGGTCCTGGCCCGGTCGATCCGGTTGCGCAATCCGTACGTTGATCCCATGCACCTGATTCAGGTTGATATGCTGCGCCGCAAACGCCAGGGCGAGAACACACCCGAAGTCAACCGCGCCATCGCCGCCACCATCAGCGGCATCGCCGCGGGGCTGCGGAATACAGGCTGAATCGGGCTGGCTGAAACCTCATCCGGCGTCCTGCGGTCAAGGGAAAAGCCCTCATGCGGCACGGTACCTCCGCCGCTCGTGGTCGTTGATGTCATGAATCTTTAAAATCTTCCGCTTGCCATATCCGGTACTGGAGGACTACGCTGTCTATATGCGTCGATGTCGCTAACACCGTCCTGGTGCAAGCTCCGATGCCATTGTGCGCCTAAACGCGCGCGTTCTTTCCACCTGACAAGCTGCACCACCCCAAGAATCCGTCACAATGAGAGGTCCGGGCCTATGGCCCCGGAAAAAGGAGATCATTTATGGCGCGCATTGCTGCGAACGTAACGGAATTGATTGGCCGCACTCCCCTTGTGCGGCTCAACCGCGTGGCGGCTGGACTGCCTGGAACCGTCGCCGTCAAGCTGGAGGGCCAAAACCCCGCATCGAGCGTGAAAGACCGCATTGGCTTCGCCATGATTGACGCCGCCGAGAAGGCCGGCAAGATCAAGCCCGGTGTCACCACGCTCATTGAGCCCACCAGTGGCAACACCGGCATCGCTCTGGCCTTCGTGGCCGCGGTAAAGGGTTACAAAATCATTCTCACCATGCCTGAAACCATGAGCCTGGAGCGCCGCGTGGCGCTGCTGGCCTTCGGCGCGGAGATCGTGCTCACCCCCGGGCCCAACGGCATGAAGGGCGCTATCGCCAAAGCCCAGGAGATTCTGGCCAAGACCCCCAACGGCTATATCCTGCAGCAGTTCGACAACCCGGCGAATCCGGCGATCCATCTCGCCACCACTGGTCCCGAAATATGGGAAGACACCGACGGCAAGGTGGATTTTCTCATCTCCGGCGTGGGCACGGGCGGAACGCTGACCGGTGTCTCCAACTACATCAAGCCGCGCAAGGCATCCTTCAAGACGATCGCCGTGGAACCGACAGACAGCGCGGTTCTCTCCGGCGGCAAGCCTGGGCCGCACAAGATTCAGGGCCTGGGCGCGGGTTTTGTGCCTACCGTACTCGACACCCAGCTCATCGACGAAGTGGTCCTGGTGACCAACGAGGAGTCCATCGAAATGGCACGGCGGCTGGCGCGCGAGGAGGGCCTGTTTGTCGGCATCAGTTCAGGAGCGGCGGCGAGTGCGGCGCTCAGAGTGGCCGCGCGGCCGGAGAATGCCGGCAAACTGATCGTCGCGGTGCTGCCCGACTTCGGCGAGCGCTATCTGTCGAGCGTGCTCTTTGAGCCGCTGCGCCAGCAGGCCCTCGCCTTGCAGACCGAGGCGATTGCGGTTCCGGCCTAAAACGCCTTCTGTGCCGGCGGAACACAGGCTGTCCCGCCGGCGCGGCGTATTCTTGTGTACGTTATGTCTGTGTTCGACCGCATCCGCGATGATATCGACTCCGTGATGGAGCGCGACCCCGCCGCCCGCACCCGGCTGGAGGTGATGCTCTGCTATCCGGGCCTTTGGGCGGTGTGGCTTCATCGTCTCTCAAACCGGCTGTGGAAGGATCGGTTGCGGCTCGCGGCGCGCATGCTCTCGCAACTGGGCCGATTTCTCACCGGCGTGGACATTCATCCCGGCGCCACCATCGGCCGGCGGCTTTTCATCGATCACGCGACCGGCGTGGTGATCGGCGAAACCGCCATCGTGGGCAACGACGTGACCATGTATCAGGGAGTCACGCTGGGCGGCACAGGCAAGGAGCACGGCAAGCGCCACCCCACCATCTGCGATAACGTCTTCATCGGCAATAACGCCAACGTGCTGGGCAATATCACCGTGGGCGAGAATTCGCGCGTGGGCGCGGGCTCGGTCGTGCTCACTGATGTGCCTCCCAATTCCACTGTGGTTGGCGTGCCCGCGCACATCGTCTACCGCGACGGCCAGCGCGTGCTCATTACCGATCCGCACGCCGTGAAGGATCCGCTTTCGGATGCGCTCATCGCGCTCTCGTCCCGCGTCACAGAGCTGGAAGAACGGCTGGGCGCGCACGAGCACTGGGTTGCGCCCTTCGCCGGCGAAGAGGCTGAGCGCACCGCTTACCGCGTGGAACTCGACCGGCTGCGTACCTATGTCTCGATGGGTGAGGGGATCTGACGGGAAGAGGTCTGGCACGCCGGCGCGGCTCAGTGAATCATGCGTGACTTGTGTTGCATGTAGTCCATCAGCAGATACTGGCCCAGCGTTTCGGGCGTGGTGAAGTACGCCTTGCCTCTGCACATCTCTGAAACCTTGTGGACAAACTGCACCAGGCCGAAGTCGGAGGCCAGCATGAAGGTGTTGATCATGATGTTCGAGCGCTTGCAACGCGCCACCTCTTCCAGCGTCTCGCTCACCACGAGAGGATCAAGACCGTAGGCGTTCTTATAAATCCTGCCGTCAGGCAGCGTGAGCGCCGAAGGCTTGCCGTCCGTGATCATCACGATCTGCTTCATATCCTTGCGCTGGCGGGCTAGTACGCGCTGCGCCACGCGCAGTCCTTCGCGTGTATTGGTGTACCAAGGGCCGACCTTTACCCGCGCCAGGCGCGAAACCGGCATCTCCTCGGCTGAATCGTGAAATAACACCAGCGAAAGCGAGTCGCCGGGATATTGCGTGCGGATCAGGTGAGAGAGCGCCATGGCGACCCGCTTCGCCGGCGTAAAACGGTCCTCGCCGTACAGGATCATCGAGTGTGAGCAATCGAGCATGACCACCGTGGCGCATGAGCTTTGATAGTCACATTGATGGACGTGCAGATCTTCATATTCGAGATGCAGAGGCAGGCCGAGTCCTTCGCGTGCTATTGCCGAACCAAGCGTCGCGGTTGCGTCGAGATTCAGCGTGTCACCGAATTCGTAACGGCGCGAGGCGCCGCTCGATTCAATCCCCGTAGCCCAATGGCGCGTGTCATGGCGGCCATAGCTCGACTTGCCCAGCGTGCCCAGCAGGTCGCGCAAAGCCTTGAAGCCCAGAAAGTCGAGGCTCTTGTCGGTGACCTCGAAGCGCGCCTCGCCTTGCAGGTCGCCCACCTGGCCTCCCGCTTGTGAGGCCTCGGCGGGATTCTGCTGCTGCGATGAGGAGATGTAGTTTTCCTGCTCCATGCGCTCCATGAGCTTCCCGATCAGTTCATCCAGCTTGCCTTCGGAGGCCATTTGCTCAAGCTTCTGCCGGGTCGATTCGTCGAAGAGATCACTGTTCTGGAGCACGCGCCTCAGCGCCTCTCGAAGATCATCGAGGTTGTGATCAAGATCGTGAAAGGGCATGAACGGGTCGTAGAAGCCGGAGTCGAGGAGGTAGTCCGAGAGCGCTCGCAGCAGATCTTCCAGGTCCATCTCGGAGGCCAGATCGCCCGTGTATTTGCTATAGCGAACGCGCTTCATACGCACTCATCCTCAACGCACCCATCCATCGACGGCAGCTTCAGTTCAGGCCCCTTCGCTGCGAGCGGCGCGCCTGCTGCCACTCTTCGTATCCAACTTCGATGTCCTCCCGCTCCGTTTTTTGCGGAGCGCTCTGCTGCGCCATGAATCCATGCTCCTCATTGCGGCTCAGCTTGCGGTGCGCTACCAGGCCTTCGAGCAGGAATTCAGCCGCCGAAACGGCCTTGGGCGCTGGATCGGAGGGCTTGATCCCAAGCAGGGACAGCTTCTTGACGAGGCCCTGAATCTGCTTCAAATCTTTCCATGCATCGGCGGCGGGCTGATCGCCATCGATCTTCAGCGTGCCGCCAAGGTTGAACCACTGCTCGATCTGCTCCATATCTTCGCCGGCAAAGTAGCGATTGGAGATCCTGCTCACTGCGACGCGGATCAACTCGCGCACCACCGTGTCGGCGCCGCGCATCTCGCCTTCGTATTCCAGCTCCAGCTTGCCCGTGATTCCTGGCAGCGCTGCATAGATATCGCCGACGCGCGGCACTACTGTCGATTCACCTGCCACAAGCGCGCGCCGTTCGGCATTGGAGACCACAAGCTCCATCGTCGAGATGGGCAGGCGCTGGCTTACGCCGCTGCGCTTGTCCACTTTCTTGTCCTCGCGTGCCGAGAATGCCACCTGCTCTACAATCTCCCGCACATATTGGGGAATCTCGATGGGCGCGGCGCCGCGCTCGGCCCAGGCTTCCTGCGCGGTGATGGCAATGCCCTCTTCGAGCGTCTCGGGATAATGCGTGCGAATCTCGGAGCCGATGCGGTCCTTGAGCGGCGTGATGATCTTGCCGCGCGCGGTGTAATCCTCGGGGTTGGCGCTGAAGACCAGGACGACGTCGAGCGCCAGACGCACCGGGTAGCCCTTAATTTGCACGTCGCCTTCCTGCATGATGTTGAAGAGCGCCACCTGAATCTTGCCGGCCAGATCGGGCAGTTCGTTCATGGCGAAGATGCCGCGGTTGGCGCGGGGCAGCAGGCCATAATGCATGGTCAGCTCGCTGGCAAGGTCCTCGCCACCGCGCGCCGCCTTGATGGGGTCGAGATCGCCGACAAGGTCGGCCACGGTCACGTCGGGAGTGGCGAGCTTCTCTACGTAGCGCTCCTCGCGCGTGAGGTACGCGATCGGCGTTGCATCTCCTTTTGCTGCGATCAGGTCGCGGCAGCGCCTGCACAAGGGCAGATAAGGATTATCGCGAATCTCGCAGCCCGCCACGTAGGGCATCCGCTCGTCGAGCAAATCCGCGAGCGCGCGCAGGATGCGGCTCTTGGCCTGTCCGCGCAATCCCAGCAGGATGAAGTTTTGCTTTGAAAGAATGGC
>JAJZVZ010000169.1 GCA_021846945.1 Acidobacteriota bacterium
AATTCCTGCTGGTGATGATGTTCGTAGATGCCGCCCGTCAAGCCACCCGCAACCAGAACGCCGGCCATTGCCCAACCCACCGCCAGCCGCCAGGCTCTGTGCCGCACAACGGCCGCCGCCGTCCGCGGGCGATTGTAAGCGTCCTCGCTCCAGGCATGAACGCTCAGCCGGAAATTCCCGAGCGCCTGTTCCAAATCCCGATCCAGCGCCTCGTCTCCGCTCAACTCCACCCGCTCGTCCTTTTTGCCTGTCAATTTAGCCCACCAGCTCATCGTTTTCCTCCCACTGCCGCACGCACTTTTCCAAGCGCCCGCGAAAGGTGCGCCTTCACCGTGCCTTCGCTCAATCCGGTAGCTTGCGCAATCTCGCTCAACTCCTGCTCTTCCACAAACCGCAGCAGAAACACCGTGCGCTGCCGGCCGCTCAGAGTCGCAACCGCCTGCCACACTTGCGCCACCTGCTCCCGCGCCAGCAGCTGCTGCTCCGCCGATCTCTCCCCGCTCGGAAGCCACTCACTTGCATCCTCCAGATCCACCGCGTTGGTCTGCGCACGGCGCCAGAACTGGAATCTCCGGTTGCGCCAGTGGTCCTTCTCCAGGTTGATGGCAATGCGCATCAGCCAGGTCAGCGTGCTCGAATCCCCGCGGAAGCTCTTCCAATTCTTGTGCGCTCTCAGGAAGCACTCCTGAGTCAGCGTTTCCGCCAGATCAGGGTCGCGCGTGGATGCCAGCAGGAACCGGAAGATCTGCTGCCGGTGGCTCTGGACAACAGCCGAAAACTGCTCTGCGGCAATCTCTTCTGCCGTAGCCATAGTCATCGTTTCCAATGCGGTACCGGCTGCCATCACTTTGGTAGACGCCCGCATGGTTAGGGAGTTTACAGGTATGGCTCAAATTCCTCAATATGCGCCTGCGGCCCGGTCGAGCCCGAGCCGGAGCCATGGCGGCAGAATATGCTCTCCTGGCCCGGTCGAGCCCCCGTGGGGCCCCTCAGGCGCGGCCTTCCCACGGATGGGTATAATGAGATGTTTCAAAACATGGATGTAGAACGAACGCCGTAAAAAATCCCTCGACCGTGTCCGTAAAGCATCTTTTGTGGGCCGATCGAACATACGCGCCGGAAAAAGCACGCAAGGCGCATTAGCAGCGACCAGCAACTTGCAGCAGGACCGGGAATGCTGTATCCCGAAGGCGCAACCTTCAAGCCGGCGCCCCAGGGAGCGGCGATCCGTCTGCGTTCACAACCGCACCAAACATGGAAGGAACAACGGCATGGAGAGAACTTCGATGATTACCCGGCGAACTTTTGTCAATGGCCTTGCCGCCGGCGTGGCAGGCTCGGCATTCGCGTCCACAGCAAAGAGCTATGCCCAGATCATGGGCGCAAACGACCGTCTGAACTTTGTCATCAACGGAGTGAACGGCCGCGGCTATGCGCATCTTTCCGCGCTGCAGGCAAACGCCAAAACAGCGCGCGTGGCCTATTTCTGCGATCCCGACAACCACGTGCGCGCCCGGTTCGCCGCCAAAGCGCAGCAGGTGCTCGGCTACGCGCCCAAGTCCGAGCAGGACTTCCGCAACGCACTGGCTTCCAAGGAAGTTGACGCCATCACCGTTGCCACGCCCGACCACTGGCACACGCCCCTGGCGGTGCTTGGCCTGAAGGCGGGCAAGCATGTTTATGTCGAAAAGCCCTCCAGCCAGAATCCCCGCGAAGGCGAGTTGCTGGTCGAGGCCCAGAAGAAATACGGCAAGTGTGTGCAGGTCGGCGATCAGCAGCGCTCCTCGGACTACACAATCGAAATGATGCAGAAGATTCACGACGGCTTTATCGGAAAGCCCTACATGGCCAAGGCGTGGTACGCCGCCACCCGCGGCTCGATGGGCATTGGCAAGGTGGTTCCGGTGCCCGAGTGGCTCGACTGGGACCTGTGGCAGGGGCCGGCGCCGCGCAGTGAATACAAGAACAACATTCACCCGTATAACTGGCACTGGCTGCGCCGCTACGGAACCGGCGAGGCCCTCAACAACGGCACCCACGAGGTGGACCTCTGCCGTTGGGCGCTCCAGGCCGACTATCCGGAGACCGTCACCGCCACCGGCGGCCGCTATCAGTACAAGGACGACTGGCAGTTCTACGACACGCTGATTACCAGCTTCGGATACCCGGACAAGACCATCACCTGGGAAGGGCGGAGCTGCCAGGGCCTGCGCGACTACAACCGCGACCGTGGCGCGGCGATCCTTGGCACTAAAGGCTCGGTGGTGATCGACCGCGGCGGCTACGACGTCTACGACTGGAAGGGCAAGCAAACCGGCCAGTTCCGGACCGGCCACCATACATCGACCGCGGACGTTATCGGCGAGGACACGATGACCAACGCGCACTTCGCCAACTTTATCGCGGCCATTCATGGCCAGGAGAAGCTGCACTCGCCCATCGAGGTCGCCAATGTCACGGTGACGACGCTGCTGCTCTCGAACATTGCCTACTTCATGAACCGCGAACTGCACCTCGACACATCCAACGCGCACATCCTCAACGATCCGGAAGCCATGAAGCTTTGGGGACGCGAGTATCAGAAGGGATGGGAAGTCACGGTATAGAGGCGGCGCGAATGTTCAAGGAACCAGCTTCCAGCTACTAGCTGGAAGCTGGTAGTTTAAGCGCGAAGGAGACCGAATGTCTGCAAAATCGAAAACCTTGTCCGCCGTGAATGCGGGAACGATTACGTTGGGCGGAGATTTGCCCGTCAACCGCATGGGCTACGGCGCCATGCGCATTACCGGCAAGGGCATCTGGGGCCCACCGGCAGATCCGGACGCCGCAGTGGCTACGCTGCGCCGCGCCGTTGAGCTGGGCGTGAATTTCATCGATACGGCCGACTCCTACGGCCCCAACATTTCTGAAGATCTGATCGCCGAGGCGCTTTATCCCTATCCCAAGGATATGGTCATCACCACCAAAGTCGGATGGGTCCGCCACGGACCGGCCGTCTGGCAGCACAACGCCAGTCCCGTGCACATCGCGGAGGCCGTCGAAGGCAGCCTCAAACGGCTGCGCCTTGACCGCATCGATGTCTACCAGTTGCACGTTCCCGATCCCGCCACGTCCTTCGACGCCTCGATGGAGGCGATGGCGCGGCTCAAGGAGCAGGGCAAGGTGCGCCATGTCGCGCTCTCCAACGTGACGCTGGAGCACATCCAGCGCGCGCAGAAAATCGTGCCTATCGTCTCGGTACAGAACCGCTACAGCTTCAGCGACCGCGAGTGGGACTACGTGCTCGACTTCTGCGAAGCCAACGGCATCGCCTTCATCCCCTGGAGTCCGCTGGCGCAAAGCCGCAAGGCACACGAAGTGGTAGAAAGGATCTCCTCGGCCCGCGGCGTCTCGACGGCCGTGGTCTCGCTGGCCTGGGCGCTGCGCCGCTCGCCGGCCACGCTTCTGATTCCGGGAACCAGCTCCGTCAAGCACCTGGAAGACAACATCAGCGCCGCCGCCTTCCAACTCAGCGACGCCGAGTTTGCGGAATTGGGGTGCGTGGTGCCCAAGCCTTACTGGCTACGCTGAACACCTATCAGAAACTTTAAACTCCACACTTGCGCGGGCGGCTCGGTGCAGCCGCCCGCTGCGCATCCACTCATCGCATCGGTTCATTTCAATGCGCACCGGCATCTGTCCCACTCACGGTTCCCGCCGATTCTTCCGGTTATGCTCCGCGTGGCGCATCAGCAGCACCACGGGGATATTGGCCAGGAAGAAGATGCCCATGAGGTGAAAGGCGTCCGCATAACTCAGCAAAGCCGCCTGCTGCTGAAGCACCTGATAGATGAACCCGACGGCCTTGTGCGCAGCGGTGGCTGGGTCAACCCCCTGTTGATGCAGGTAGGGCGCCAGGCCCGCTAATGCCTGTTGGTGGACCAGGTTGGATTGAGTCAGCCATTCGCCGAGCCGATGCTGATGAAGCTGGGATCGGCGCGCGACCAGCGTGGTGACAAACGAGATGCCGAAGCTTGCGCCAATGTTGCGCACGGTGTTGTAGAGGCTGGTGGCATAGCCGGTCTCCGCCTTGGTAATCGGGCTCATCGTAAGCGTCGTCAGCGGCACAAACAGGAAACCCAGTCCAAAGCCCTGGATGATCTGCAACCAGAAGATGTCCCAGGTTCCCGACTGCAGGGTCATGCGGGCGAAGCCAAAGAACGGAAGGCCGGCAACGGTAAAGCCGAAGACCAGCATCCAGCGAGCATCCCAGCCCTTGCCGAGCAGATAACCCACCAGCGGCATGCACAGCGCTGTTCCCACGCCGCGTGGGCTGTTCCAGAATCCCGCGGTGGTGGCCGTCCAGCCCAGCAGGGTCTGCATGAAAAGAGGCAGCAGCACCACGCTTCCCATCAGCACAAAGCCCAGCATGGTCACGAGCACAATGCCTGAAGCAAAGGTCCGCGAGCGCAGCAGGTTGAAGTGAACAATGGGGTCTTTCACGGTAAGCTCGCGCATAACAAAGGCTGCCAGAAAAACGACCGCGGCGACGCACAGAGCGCGAATCAGGCGCGAGCCGAACCAATCCAATTCCTGCCCCTTGTCGAGCATAATCTGCAGCGCGCCCATGCCCACCGCCAGCATTCCCAGCCCCCAGGCGTCCGCGCGCATCTTGCCGCGCAGCAGATAGGGCGGATCGAAGACGTACTGCGAGATCAGGAGGAGGCTGACTACGCCCACCGGCACATTGATGAAGAAGACCCAGCGCCAGGTCCAGGTGTCGGTAATCCAGCCTCCCAGCGTCGGGCCGAGGATGGGGGCCGCGATAATACCCAGGCTCCAGAAGGCCATCGCCTTGCCCTGTTCTTTGCCGGGAAACTCCTCGAGCAGCACCGCCTGCGACAACGGCTGAAGCCCGCCTCCGGTGGCTCCCTGAAGGACGCGGAAGACGATCAGCATGGGCAGATTGGGAGCGATGCCGCAGAGCACGCTCGACAGCGTAAAGCCGGCCACGGCCACAAGCAGCAGCCGCTTGCGGCCCAGCACCGACGCCAGCCAGCCCGTAATGGGAAGGATGATGGCGTTCGCCACCAGATAGGAGGTGAGCACCCAGGTGGCTTCGTTCACGCTGGAGGAGAGCGAACCAGCCATGTGAGGCAGGCTGACATTGACCACGGTCGTATCCAGCAGTTGCATGACGGCGCTGGACATGACCGCAATCGCCGTCAGCCAGCGGTGCGGCGGAATTACCTGCCCTTTGCCGGATGTGCGGACTAAAGCCGCTCGCGCAAGGCGCAAAGCCGGCAGATTGCCCGAAGGCGCCGCGGCGCCCGCAAAGCGAATCAGGGATGGATTAGCCACGGCTCCCCGCCGCCGGGTTCAGTGCATGACAGGGATTGCTCTGGACGGCCGCCGATGCGGCGAAACCGGTGATGGAAACGACGGCGGCAATGCGGCTTGCATGCACAGCCAAACCTCCGCTCCCCAGGCGTCCGGCGGGGAATGGAGGGACTCCGAAACAGGCGATGGATGACTAGACGAAGCTTAACCCCGGTTCCGCACAGCGTCAATCGTAGAAAGCCCGAAAAGAGCACGTGGATGGCGATTCTCGACGGGTCCGGCGTCGGCCGCATCCGGCGGAAAGCATGCGCTATGCGCCGCACCGCAATTTCCGCCGCTCCTGATACACTAGGACCGGTAAACGCTTACCAGCGATATGCACGCTCACGCCGGAGGAACAGTCATGTTACTTGAAGCCCTTCGCGAACAGGTTCTCCACGCCAACCAGGAGATCGCCCGCCGCGGCTTGGCACCGCATACCTTCGGCAACGCCAGCGGGATTGACCGGCTCGGCCCCGAGCCTCTCGTCGTCATCAAGCCCAGCGGAGTGGATTACGCCCGGCTTACCCCCGGCGACCTGGTGGTGACCGATCTTGACGGCAAGGTTGTCGAGGGCCACCTGCGCCCCTCCAGTGACCTGGACACCCACGTCCTGCTCTACCGCGAGTTTCCTGAGATCGGCGGCATTGTTCACACCCACTCGGAGTTCGCCACATCGTGGGCGCAGGCTGGACGTCCCATTCCCTGCCTCGGCACCACGCACGCCGATTACTTCCACGGACCGGTTCCCATCACTGAGCCACTCACCGCAGACGAGGTGTCCAGAGCTTACGTTCACAATACCGGCGCGGTTATTGTGCGCCGCTTCCGCCAGCAGAGTCTTGATCCGATCGCCGTCCCCGGCGTGCTGGTGGCAGGCCACGCGCCCTTCGCCTGGGGCAAAACCGCCGCGGAGGCCGTCGAGCATGCCGACGTGCTCGAGTACGTTGCCCGCCTGGCCTTTCGGAGCATCCTCCTGGGCGCGCCCGAGTCCGGTATTCCACCCTACGTCTCCGAACATCACTACCAGCGCAAACACGGCCCCAAGGCAACTTACGGCCAGCGTTGAACCCAGCGAAGTTAGCAGTGGACATGCGGTGGGCCGTACGATGGCTTCCTCTTGGTTTGCCAGTAACTCCCGCCCTGTCAGCGGACTACCGTTTTATGTAGATCAATCCTTTCTAATGGATACAGCCTACGGTTTTTTGCATCCCCGTTGAGAATTCTCTGCCGGGCGGGTTACCTTTGGCGGAACTGGGAGTCCATATCTTGCGTATTCTCAACCGATTGCCAACAAGCTCCCTGGTTCCCCGCGCGTTCCTTGCGCATGGCAACCGACGTGCAAGAGGATTGATTTGAAGTAGAGTGCCCCTCATGGAAACCAGCTTCACCAACCGTTTGCAGGCGATCCTGCTGGCCTTGGCCACGCTCGCCCTGTTCGTGTTGGCGGTGATGAATTTTCGCCAGGAGCGCATAACCCAGCAACCCTGGGACGGAGTCTGGTGGCACGAGACGGCGGGCGGACTCGTAGCAGACAGGGTGCTGCCGGGCGAACCCGGCCAGCATGCTGGAATCAAGGATCACGACCTGCTGACCGCGGTGGATGATGCCCCCATCCAGCATGTCTCCGATCTTGAGCGGGCTTTCTACCGTGCCGGGCCCTACGGCCAGCTCTTTTACACCATCACCCGTCAGGGCGTTCATCTCGATACGCCGATCAAGGTGATCCCCGTACCAGCCGACAAGAGCATGGAGCTCGGGTTGCGCATCATCGGGCTCATCTATCTCCTCATCGGCTTCTACGTCCTCTTCCGCCGCTGGGGCGCCCCGCGTTCCACTCATTTCTACCTGTTCTGCCTGGTGTCCTTCGTGCTTTCCGCATTCAAGTACACCGGCCAATTTGACGCGCTCGATTGGACCATCTTCTGGTGCAATGTGCTGGCCGAAGCCTTGCAGCCGGCGCTCTTCGTGCATTTTGCGCTCAGTTTTCCCGAGGAGCGGCTCAAGAAGCTCAGCCGCCGCTGGCTTTTACCGTTGGTCTACGCGCCCGGCGCCGCGCTGTTTAGCCTCTGGATCTGGGTCATAGTCACGCGGGAGCCAACCTTCCTGCTGCTGCACCGGGTCAACCAGATCGCGACCGCTTACGACGCGGTCTTTTACGTGATGGCCGCCCTGCTCTTCCTGCGAGCTTATAGCCAGGCTGACTCGCCTCTGCTCCGCCAGCAGTTGAAGTGGGTCACCCGCGGCACGCTGCTCGCGGTTCTGCCATTCACGCTGTTTTACGCCGTCCCCTACCTTCTCGACCTGAATCCGCCGCGGCTGCTCACCAATCTTGCCGGCCTGTCGCTGGTCTTTCTGCCGCTGACCTTCAGCTGGGCCATCGTCCGTTACCGGCTGATGGACACCGACCTGATCTTCAAGCGCGGTGTAGCGTACACGCTGGCCACCGGCCTGCTGCTCGGCGGCTATTTCGGCATCATCGCTTTGATCGCGGTGATCGTCCACAGCGGCATGCCGCAGTCAGTACGGACCTGGGGCCTGGTGGTTGCCGTGGTTGTGGCGACCGCCGTCTTCGAACCGCTGAAACGAAGGATCCAGAACTGGATCGACCGCGTCTTCGATCGCCATCGCTATGACTACCGCAGGGCGTTGGTCGAGTTTGGCCGCAGCCTCAGCTCGGAGACCGATCTTCAGGCCCTGCTCGGGTCATTGGTTGAGCGCCTGCCGCGTACCCTGCTGGTGGCGCGGGTGGCCGTCTTCCTGGCCGACGAACCGGGCAAGCTGCGGTTGGCGGCCTCGCATGGTCTGCCCTCCGAGGTGAGTGCCAAGCAGTATGAATTGGCGCTGGGCTTCCTCGACTTCGACCACAGCAAAGGCCATTCACATATCTTCTTTGAGAACGCCCAGCAGGCCCTCCACCTGCCGGAAGCCGAGCAACGCACCGCCGCTCTCCTTGACCTCAACTACTATCTGCCCTGCCGCGTCGCGCAGGGCCAGCCGGAGAACGGCGAATCTGCCGCCAATGGCAATGGCGCTGCCAGCCGGACCATCGCCGTCATTGGCCTGGGCCGGACCCTGGGCGGAGATTTTCTGTCGAGCGAGGATGTGGAACTGCTTGAGTCCCTGGCCAGCTACATCGGCATCGCGCTGCAAAACGCCAGTCTCTATGCCCGCCTTGAAGAGAAGATCGGCGAGTTTGAACGCCTCAAAGAGTTCAACGAGAATATCGTCGAGTCGATCAATGTCGGCATCCTCGCCGTTGATCTCGGCGGCCGCATTGAAAGCTGGAACGCGCAGATGGAGGCCATGTACGCCCTCAGCCGCGGTGAGGCCATCGGTCAGGAAATCAGCTCGGTCTTCCCGGCAGAGTTGATCGAGGCCATGGAGGAGTTCCGCAACGATCAGGGCGTCCACAACCTCTACAAGTTCCGCCTCACCACGCGCGCCGGCGAAGCGCGTACCGTCAATATTGCCGTCGCGCCGCTGCTCTCGCGGGACTTTATCCCCGTGGGCCGCATCATCCTGGTGGACGACATCACAGAACGGGTGACGCTGGAAGGCCAACTGGCCCAGGCCGACAAGCTCAGCTCTATCGGATTGCTTGCGGCCGGTGTGGCGCATGAGATCAACACGCCGCTTGCCGTCATCTCCTCCTACGCGCAGTTGCTCTCAAAACAACTGCGCGGCGATACGCGCCTTAGCCCGGTGCTCGACAAGATCACCCAGCAGAGCTTCCGCGCCGCTGAGATCGCCAATGGCCTGCTGAATTTCTCGCGCACCTCCACCACGGAGTTCCGCGAAACTGATTTGAACCAGGTCATACGGGATACGCTGTCCCTGCTCGAACATCAGTTCAAAACCGCGCAGGTCATCGTCGATATCGATCTTGCCGAGGATCTGCCGCCCATTCACGGCAACCCCGGCAAACTGCAACAGGTCTTTCTCAACCTGCTGTTGAACGCCAAGGAGGCCATGCCCGGCGGAGGCCGCCTCAGAGTAGCGACTTTAGGCAACGGCCACGTAGAAGCCGTGGTCACCGACTCCGGATCGGGCATTGCTCCCGAGCATCTGAATCGCATCTACGACCCCTTCTTTACCACCAAGACCACGCCCAAACCTGGGGACAGGCGTGGCACAGGATTGGGACTCGCAGTTTCTTACGGCATTATTCAAGAGCACGCCGGCAAGATTCACGTCGAAAGCGCCGTTGGTTTCGGCACGACCTTTCATCTTGAGTTTCCCCTGATGAGGAATTCTGTCCATGCCTGAGGTTGATTTTTCTTTGAATCTGCCCACGTCCATCTCTGCTGCAAACGGCAACACTACAACCGCCAGTATTCTGGTTATCGACGACGAAGCCGCCATCCGCGAATCCCTGGAGGTACTGCTTACCCTGGAAGGCTATGCCGTCAAGATGGCCCCTGACGGAGAAGAAGGCCTGCGCCTTCTCGGAAGCGACACCTTCGACCTGCTGCTTCTGGATCTGGCGCTGCCGGGCCGCACCGGTCTGGAGTTGCTGCCTATCATCAAGGAACGGCAGCCCAACCTGCCGGTCATCATGATCACCGCCTACGGCACCGTGGACAATGTCATCGAGTCCATTCGCACCGGCGCGGAAAACTTCATCCAGAAGCCGTGGGACAACGAGAAACTCCTCGCGGACATTCGCACAGCCATCGCCCGCCACAAGGCGGAAGAAGAAAATCTCCAGCTCAAGCGCACTCTCAAGCAGCGCTATAACTTCTCCAATATCGTGGGCAAAAGCGAGATTATGCTGAGGGTCTTTGACTTGGTGGCGCAGGTGGCGCCGAGCCGCTCCACGGTTTTGATTCAGGGCGAAAGCGGCACCGGCAAAGAGCTCATCGCCAAGGCCATCCACGCCAATTCTCCGCGCC
>JAJZVZ010000170.1 GCA_021846945.1 Acidobacteriota bacterium
AACCTGTGCCGGACCGAAAGTAGCCCGCCGCAAACGTCGAGATGCCCGCGCCGGCCAGGCCCAGCAGTAACAGAAAGAATCCAGAGAGCGCATCCAGGCGCAGATGGAAGGGCAGATCGGGCAAACCCAGAGGAAGAATCTGCGTCTGCGCCGCCATGCCGGCGGCCTGAGGCGTCATCGGCGCCGCGGCCAGGAATCCACCCGCGGTCACAGCAATGCCCAGCGCAACCAACGCTCCCAACGGAAATAGCCAATGAGCCACGTAGCGCAGGCTGCGGGGGCGCAACATTCCGGCGGCTCCAATCAGCAGCCAGGCGGCGATCAGCCACAGAAGACGGTGCAGAGCGCCGTCCGGACCGGCTGCAGCAGAGAAGAATACAGCATGGAGGAACGACACGGTCAGATCTCGCCTCCTTGATTCAGCGGGGACTCTGAAGCGTCGCCAGGCCCTGAAAGGCGCACACTTTTGTCCATCTCATCGAGCATCTCCATGGCCTCCTGGATGTTCTTCTGGAAGTAAAGGCGCATCAGCCCCAGCACTTCAAAGATGAGTGGGTCCCGGACCGTATAGAAGACCTGATTGCCGGCTTTGCGATTCGAGACAAGTTGCTTGGACCGCAGCACGGCCAGATGCTGGGAGACGGTCGCCTGTTCCATCCCCAACCTTGCAATCAGCTCGCCGGCTGACAGTTCCCCGCCAGATAGCAGCTCGATGATGGCGATCCGCGTGGGATGGGCCAGAGCCTGAAAGATGTCGGCCTTGAAACGGCGAAGAGCAGTCTGCATGATAATAAAGAAAATACGAATATTCGATACTTCTAATATACTAGCACACAGCAGAAAGCAACTCGGTTGCCGATCGGATCTTTTGATATGTGGCAAGGCTTTCGCGGACAGACTCACGAACTGCCAGTCACCGGGCTGCGATCCGGGCGGTCGTCGGCGCCAAAGTTGTTTCGCTGCCGGAACCTGCCACGGAACGGCGGCGGGCTATCTTCGCTCTTCCAGTAAGTGATTGAAAAAATGGTGGACGCGGTAGGGATCGAACCTACGACCAGTCGATTAAGAGTCGAATGCTCTACCAGCTGAGCTACGCGTCCAGACCTTGAACTTCGCCCGATGCGTGCCCTCCCCAAGATCTGCGGAGGTCTGCCGGCAGGCAAAGGGCTTCCTACAAGCAGACCGCATGTAGATCGCCAAAGGATGCGCGGGAAGACTCACCGCACCTTGAAGAGAATATCACGATCCGTGCGGGCGGAAAACGCCAATGGGAGGAACTTCCGCGGAGTCACCACGACTGGATGCGGCTCCAGCATCAAAGGCGCCCTCGACCCTCGAACGTCCCCTAGCCAAGTCGCCCCGGCCTTGATTGTCAAGCAGCCCCGCCGCCGGCCTCCTCTTATTCTTCGCATATCGCTGGGAATTGAGAGCAAACACAGCCTCAGGCGTAATCAGAGGCAATCTTGTGAATCACCGTCTGTACTTCGTTCCTCAAAATCCGGCAAAGCTGTACGGCTTCAGTTCGGTCTGCTCCCGGATCATTTCTAGTGGGCAAAGCCCCATGCAAGATGGCACGCAAATCCCCAGTCTGCCGTCAGCGGCAAGCTCGGGCTCTGGTTCACTGGAGTGGATTCCGGCGATCTCCACGCCGTCTTCCAGATTATCGGCGCTCCAGCGGTATTCACGGGACACGGCTCCGCGGGGCAAGGGCCGAAAGTCGAAGTCCCAGAGCGCTGGCGTTGCAGCCTTGAGACGTATCATGGGGTGTTTGTCTTGATTCGACAAGCTTTTCAAGATGAGAAGTGGGGAGGGAATATCAGGGCGCCGTCGATTGAATGGCTGCACAGCCTCCATGGCCGACTGCGCCTTGTCACTCAGGCCGCGGAGTGCGGAATTAGCTCTTCTCTTAAAGCCTTCCGACTGATCCTCGATGATGAAAGCAAGCCTGTGTTCATTAGGGGGTGGTTCCCTTCTCGACTCGTGCACTGCGATCAGGTAGACAAGATGATCGAGAGCAGACCGCAGATTATGGACGAAATCTCCAACGAGTAGCGACCACCACAGGAAAGGAAAGCGGAAGTCATTGGTGCGAAGAACCAAACTGAGATCGGTAAAGTCAGCATCTCTGACCTGGTCGAAGGAAAATGGGCACTCCTCCAGTTTTTCGGAGACATCTTTCGTCAGGACTCTGAAGTGCTCCTCCGCGCGGGCCAACTTCGCCTCGACTCCGGCAAGTTCAATCGGCATGATCATCAATCTTATTCTCCTGCCCGAGGTGCGGGAACAGCTTCCGAGATCAAAGCTGTCGCGGAGAAATGATCGGAACGGCCGTGGGCGCCTCGGACGAGCCTCAGCCTCCCATCCATCAAATCGGCTGGCGCCTCGACGGATGCCCGCCACCCCTTGCCGACCAAAGGCATTGTCTCATTCCATAAGATTGCGATATGCCCGCCATCTCCCGGACACGCCGCACCTTCACCGTCAGCTTCCCCTCAGACCTCGCCAGCCAGGTAGGGCGGCTGGCGAAGCAGGAGAGCCGGACCACCAGCGAGTCGTTACGAGAGGCATTCCGCGCCTACCGCGCTCAACAGTTACGCAAGACTCTCGACGAACTGAACACACTGGGACGCACCGACAAGCACAAGGGGTATACCCCTGAAGATGTGGAGAGTCTGGTGCAGGAGGTTGGTGCCGAGAAGAAGAAGAAGAAGAAGACAGGAAACCGCCGCCTCGGATGATCGTCGTTGTCGATTCAGGGATATCGATCTCGGCAATTGAATTTGGCGGAACGCGCGCAGCGGCTACCGAGCACGTACTGCAACGGCAGCTTCCATTGGAAGAATCTCTTGGTGGAGCTGAGCGGGATCGAACCGCTGACCTCCTCGTTGCGAATTCAGCAACCGGACTGTGACGGAGTGAAACCGAAGAACACCAAGTGACACGGAAAGGCAGCGTTCATGCTGGTTTCAGGCAGGTTCGCCGCCTTTCTCGTGTGCCTGACTGACACGGCCAGAGACGGCCAGACACCGGCAGGGATGGCAGGGTTACGACACAAACAACGACACAAACTTCGGACTTCGCTTTGCCCGTCGGCAGGATGCGGTAGGGCCGGCCCCCACGGGGTCTCAAAACTGCTGTCAGGCCAGGTCATGCGTAATCTCGGACCGCGCATTTGGCTGAATTTGTTGCAGTTTGCTTTCCATTGTAGTTTCAGGCGGTCAGGGGTTGCGGCCCTAACCGGCGCGACCCCATCTGAACCGGCAGCCGCTACGGTATCCGCTACAGTCTGCCGCGTCGTGGCGGGGAGCGCCTGCTCTCACCAGCGGTTGCAATCCGCCGCCCACCCCACCCCTAAAAATGCCCACCGTCGGGTGCGTGTAAAAGGGACGGAAGGAAAATTTTATAAATTTTCGGTCTGTGGGCGGAGAGAGCAGTATCGCCCTTGGCTGGTGCAGGCGCGTTCCTGGGTAAGGGATTAGAACAGCAGGCAAACTTCTTCAATTGACCGCCTTGCAGGTCAGTGAACTGCCATTCCGCTGACAGCGCCAGGAGGCTGCGATGTCCTGCCCGTCGACGCGCTCCCATTAGGCGACCGGCGAAATGTGAAAGGCCTCCGGCCCGGCGACGGGGTCTCCGCTGCCTTCTACCGTCCGGTCCTCATACACGTATCTTGCCCCCTCCGAGACCTCCGGGCTATACTTCTCGGACAGGAGCCAGCCTCGTGAGATTCTCCGCCGCACCATAGGCTCGCGAGTCCGAAAGGGCAGTGACGGGCGTGGGCTTCTGTGAGTTGGCCCCGTGGAGCGCAGAATGAAATGGACGCTTGCTGTCAGCGGCTTCTTCCTGGCATACGCTGCTTCGATATCTGCCCAGGTGCTGAATGTAAAAGTTGTGGGGCGGCAGGACAACGGAGGCTCTTACGACTACGCTGCCGTGTACAACAACACGACCGTTGGGACCACCTTCCGGGTTCAAGGTGCAACACTCACGCTACAACTCCCCGACGGACGGCTCGCAGTCGTAAACTGCGAAAGCAAGTTTGCGGAGCATTTCGCCGGGCCGCTGGCCAATCGCCGGAGCTGTCGTGTCCCTATCGCCATTGACATTCAGGCCGAGTTTCACGGTGATAAAGCTAAGCTCCTATGGCTCGCAAGCATTGACGGCAAAAAGAAGGATTCTGAGACCTATAAGATTCTCGGAGTTTTCGACGCGCCGACGCCTACTCCGCCGCCAGTTGGAGCAGCTCCGGGTTCCCCGTAACGGTACGTTCGTTTGCGGCCATCCCATCGTGGGACACTGGAGCACAGCGTGTTCACTACGGGCTCTCCGTACCGGTGCGTTCGTTTGCAGGGAAATCGGCTAGCGGGGAGGGGGACGACGGCGAATCTGCGAGAGGGAACGCGGCGGCTGGCCTCGCTCCTGGGAGCGACCGGGGCGATACTCGGTGGATTCGTCTCATACCCTCAATCGCAGTCCACGACGGGCCAGCGAGCGGATCACCTGAGGTTTGAATAGTTTGCAAACTCCGACGGTGTGAGGCAGGCAAAAGCCGATAGCGCGCCTTCGCTCCCACCCCAAATCGTCGGTGTGACAACTGTTACAACAGGTACTTTCAAACCCGCGTATCAGGTGCGCTTCTTGTGGACAAACGTTATCTCTTCCCCGCGTCGGCTCTGCCACCGCCATTCGGGGTAATCCTTCAGCTCGTCATCAATTGCCTGATACAACGTCAGACACAGCCAATCGCGGACGCTCATCCCCTTCCGCGCACACGCCATCCGTATCCCACGCTGTAGTTCAGCGGGCACCCGCTTCAAGTTGATTGTGCCCTCATCACTGCTCGTGTTCACGTCTCCGGCCCTCCCTTTCGTGCATCTGCCGTGCATCTGCATCTCTCCAGACGGTTTGCCCCTTGTGGCATCTCACCGATAGGCTTCCACTGCTGTCGAGGGCTTGGCAGGAAAAAAATACAGAGCGGAACTCCTTCGCCTCGGGAACAGGCCGTCCTGCCATGTGCTCTCGGAGGAAAGCCGGAAACTCGCGCGGCTCCAGTATCCGGCTGTGTTCCTCCATCTGGCCTTTGCTCTTCACCTCGCACCTCTCTCCCGTAGCTCAAACTCAGCCGTGGTACATCGTGCCAACCGCGCCTGCACGGTCGGTACTACGGATCGACCGCCTCTAGGTCCACCTTGAGCACCAGGCCGCGCGCTAGGCCGTTCTGGACCTCAGCCCCGACATCGAACAGCAAACGCTCGAAGACTCTGCGCGTGGCCGGAGCCGCATCGTGTGCCGCGCACCACTCGGCGAAGTCCACCAACAGACGGCCAACGCCGCCCCAGTCCTCCCGCCCCTCGCGGCGGATGCACCGCTCGGCGCGCCAGCGGTTGAAGTCTTCCCTCCATGCAGCCGCGGCATGGTCCGGGCCGTCCGGCACGCAAAAGTTTGGAATAGCGCTCAGAACGGAACCGACAAAACTGACAGAAGTAGGTTTTGTCGGTTTTGTCGGTTCGCATCCGGGGGAACCTTCAAACTTTTCATCCGATGGCCGCCAGTTGCGCCAGCGATCAATCGCCAACATGCGCACCTCCGATCTTGGGGTTGATGGTATAGACCTCGGACGGCCTGCCGGTTTCCGGCTTGTGCGGCTCCGCCCGGACCCATGCGGTCTCTTCCAGGACTCGGACTGCCGGGCGCACTTCATCTTGCGTAGTCAACCCCGTCCACTCGCAGCGGTATACGTCTCGGATGCTGAATGTACCGGATTCCCTCATCCATCCACTTTTGAGTTTTCGGGCGAGCGCGATGGCGGCCAGCCGCTCCGGGCTGATTCGTGAGGCATAGACGCGGCGGGCATGGTGGGCGAGGTATTCGCACCAGTCTGCGGCCTGTTGAGCGTGGCGCAGTCCAACCGATTGCAACGATTCATCGGCAAGCGAAAACAGGAGAGAAAGCGCGGGCATCAGCTTTCGATACTTCGCGAGATGCGCCAGCATGAACGGACTTATATCATCGGCCCGGAGACGTGTCTCCAGATCGGTGAGCCATGCGACAAAGAGGGCCTGGGCATCGGGAGCGAATCTCAGCCGGAGCGGATTATCCGCGCTCATCCCCGCGATGCGCCGGTAGACGTTCTCTGCCGCTTGCATTGCGCCAGTGTTCGGCGCGCGGTCCCGATACTGCCAGTCCGGCTTTGAGTCCGGCCACACGAGCAATTGAAACCGCTGAATCAGTCCATCGTTGCTTGGACCATCCCGGAGCACATCGGCAAGGTAGGCGCGAAGCCGGGCCGGTTGAATGCCTCCGAAGAGCGAAACGCAACAATGCTCGACATGGATGGACCCGCGCCCGATGCGGTCGATGGTGAAGCCGGTATCGCCGCTCCAGCATTCGAGATAAAACGCACGCTCCGATTCTCGCCCTTGCCGCTCTAAGCTCGCCAGCCACCCACTCAATTCATCCCGCAAAACGAAGACGCCAGCGGAATTTTCAGAAAGCAATTGATGCAGGCTCTCAAACGTCGCATCCACAGCGATCAAACGGCGCTGCGATGGTTCGGGAACGTCAAACTGAGGCTTTGCGGGCGCGTTTTCGTCTTTCTTTCTCGCGCGCTTGTAGTCCGCAACCCAGACCGTGTAATTGAGTTTTGCTTGCTCTTGTGCGGCCTTGTACTTGCGTAGGGCATCGGCATATTCCGCGCGCCCGTCGGCCTCCAGAGCGCGCGCTGGTGCGGTCACGATGCCCACCAGCGGAGACTTCATCATTCCCGGCCCGGCAACTATGCCGCCCCAAAGATTCGGAGTTACGATCCATGAGCTGTCATGCTCTTTCGGTTGCACGAGCGCGCGCCGTCCGCAAAGCCCGGCGAGAGTGACAACCGAAACGACAGCGGCAAAATCCAATGGAGTTTGCATCCGGTCGGTAACATCCTCCACCATCGGGCGAAGAGACGCGGGCAGCAGGCCAGCATCGAACTGCGGAACCGGCGGCAATTCGCAGCCCAGCAGCTCCGGTTCGGGCCAGTCCAGCGCGGCGGCTTGAACCGGGTTTTGCGCCTCGGCAAACACTGGTTGTGCGCTCATCGTGTCATGCCTCCCGGACGTTGCGCCTTGTCCCCTGGTGGGGTATCGGGCGCGGCAAGCTGCTCTCGCCCAAAAAGCGGACATGCAACGTTGAAGCACACCCACCGGCCCTCGAATCGGCGCAGTACGGCCTCACACGCGCCGCAAGCGGGCGCAGCAGTCTCGATTTTGGGCGGTGTGCTCATTGCGCCACCTCTGCACTATTGACAAAGCGCGATACCGCATCCGGGGCGAAGAGCAACCGGCGGCAGATGCGCACGGGGCGCAAACGGCCCTTGCGGACCCATGCCCTGACCGTGTGCGGGCTGACGCGAAGCAGGTCCGCCACTTCCAGCAAAGTCAAGAGCCGGTCGGTAGTCACTGGGCACCAGCCTTGCTCTTACCGTGCAAATAGTCTTCTAACGCTGCCGGGCTAATGAGCACGCGCCGTCCGACGCGCATGATCTTCAAGCGGCCCTGCTTGATCGCCGTATGGATGGTGCGCTCGGACAAGCCGCATTGCTCTGCTGCCACTCTGACTGAAAATGCAATCGCCATGAGAATTTCCCCTCGACTTCCTGCACAGAATGGCATATCCTCGCACTAGACTGCAACTCATGATACATGGTCTAGAAGGCAGATTGAAAAATTTCGGAATCGAAGTCGAGACGGGAGTGTCCGGGGCCGAGTTGGCAGGCGATCAAATCACCGGAACCTGGCTGCCCACGCCCAGAGTGATACGCGCCGGTTCAGCCTGGCCTATCGCCGTTGGGCTTTTGAACATGGCGCGGTTCGGGGCAAACTATGCCGAACTCGCTTTGAAGTTCACAAAGAAGTACGGCCCATTGACGGTTCCCTGTTGCCCCGGTTCGCCATTTCGATTTTCGATTCAGGAATGGAAAACCGGCGTAGGGCAGCTACAGCAAACCTGGGACCGCATCTCGACTGCCAACCGCAAGGCGCTTCCCATCAACCTTGTTGGCTATAGCGGAGAGTATTTCAGCGTGACTGGCGAACAGATCACATTGAGAACTCGAAGGCTTGATACGTTTGCGACTTTTGAAATTGCGCGCGTGCCAGCCCCACTGCTGCGCGTGTGCGCAAATGTGCGTCGTTTAGAGACAATGCAGCGATCGGACTTTTGCAGGACGCCAAATTTCATCGCCAGCGACAAGCGCGAGAAGTATTGCAGCGAACAATGCGCTCAAGCGGCACAACGGAGAGTCAAGCTCGAATGGTGGAACGAAAACCGAAGGGGGAAACAAAATGGCACTCAAAAAGCGCGGTAACACTTGGCAAACGCATTTCTTTGTTGAGGGCGAACGATACCGGCAATCGCTGGAGACAAGCGACTGGCGAGAGGCGCAGCGCAAAGAGCGGGAGTTGATCGCCGAAGCCAAGGCGGGGAAGCTGGCCGCGTCCAAAGACGAATTCTCCCGGCTTCCTTTCGGTGACGCAGCGGATAGGTTCCTTGCGGACCGGCTTCCGCGTCTTGCCCCTCGCAGTGTCCAGACGGAAAAGGAGCGGATAAAGCCCATCAGAGCGCAGATCGGCGGGGTTCCCGTGTGGCGGCTGACTGTGGAACAGGTCCGCACCTATCTGCGAGAGCGCAAGGCGGCGGGCCGGTCGAATGCGACACTCAACCGGGAGCTGGACATCATTCGCGGCGTGCTCAAGCGGGCGAAACGCTGGCACCACTTCGCGGAGGAGATTCGTCCGCTGCCGGTTCGGGAGAACGTTGGGCGGGCGCTCACCTATGAGGAAAAGGTAAAGCTGCTCAAACGGGCGGCGGCGCGCCCCGAATGGCAGACGGCGGCCTGGGCGGCGCGGTTGGCCCTGAATACCACGATGCGCGGCTGCGAGATCAAAGGGCTGCGCTGGCGCGACGTGGACATGATCGGGCGGTCGCTCACGGTGAGAAAGAGCAAGACGGAGGCCGGGGAGCGTGTAATCCCCCTGAACGCCGATGCCTGGGCCGTGATTCTTGAGCTTTACAGGCGCTCCCAGGCTCTCGGAGCAGTGGAGCCGAGTCATTTCCTGTTCCCGGCCTGTGAGACGGCGCATTTTGACCCTACCCGAGGAATAAAGAGTTGGCGGACGGCATGGCGTCGGCTCACACGGGCGGTACAGTGCGCCGGGTGCGGTCTGCTACAGAATCCCGGCGAGGCGTGCGCGGGCTGCAAGGCCAGCATCGCCAAGCTCAAGAGTCCGTTTGAGGGCTTCCGGTTCCACGATCTCCGCCACCAGGCCATCACGGAGCTTGCGGAATCCAAGGCCAGCGACCAAACCATCATGTCGATTGCCGGGCATGTCTCGCGGAAGATGCTCGCTCACTACTCGCACGTCCGGCTGGACGCGAAGCGGAACGCGCTCGAAGCTCTGACGATGGGACGGGGCGAGGAGGGAAGTTTGGAGCGCAGGTCGAGGGGTTACGACACAAATAACGACACAAAAGCATCGTTGGGGTCGATACCCTTACCGCATGTTATTGATTCTTTGGTGGAGCTGAGCGGGATCGAACCGCTGACCTCCTCGTTGCGAACGAGGCGCTCTCCCAGCTGAGCTACAGCCCCACACCATTGAAAGCAGACTCAGTTTAGCAGGGGGAAGCCACTCCCACCAAACGGCGCCGGAAGCCAGATCAACCGCTCCGCCGGCCCCGCAGCTTCCTCAGGAGGGCCTCTGCGGCGGCGTCAGCCCCATCTCCGTCATCACCATCTTCAGATCCTTCCACGCCTCAGCCTTCTGGCGCGGATCGCGCAAAAGATAGGCAGGGTGATAGCTCACCATCACCTTGGCTCCGCGAACACTCTGCCAGCGGCCGCGCATCGAGGCCAGCGACTGCTTGACGCCCAGCAGATAGGTCGCCGCCGTCAACCCCAGGGCGACTATCACCTCCGGATGCACGATATCGATCTGCTGGAGCAGAAACTGTGAGCAGGTGGTCGCCTCCAGGAACTCCGGCACCCGGTTCCCCGGCGGACGGCACTTCACGATGTTCGCGATGTACACCTCTTCGCGCTTCAGGCCCATCGCCGCAATCATGTTGTTCAACAACTGGCCGGCCTTGCCCACAAAGGGCACCCCGGACGCATCTTCGTCGGCCCCCGGGCCCTCGCCCACAAACATTAGCCGCGCGTTGGGATCGCCGTCCGCAAA
>JAJZVZ010000016.1 GCA_021846945.1 Acidobacteriota bacterium
CCGCACCGGCTGCGCAAGTTTCTGCGCTTCAGTGAAGACGCGGCGCGGGCTTGCGGCATTACGCCGCAGCAGCACCAGTTGATGCTGGGCATCGCCGGTTACACCGGCACCGGCACGGCGACGATCTCGGAGATTGCCGAGTTTTTGCAGGAGAAGCACAACTCCGTCGTGGGCCTGGTTGATCGCGCCGTGCAGGGCGGGCTGGTGGAGAGAACCACGGACGCCGCGGACCGGCGCGTAGTGCTGGTTTCGCTCACCGATCGTGGAGAAGACATTCTGCGCCGGCTTTCGCTGCTGCACCGCGAAGAGATCAAGCGCCTGCGCAAGGAGTTCCTGCATGCGGGGAAGAGAAGGAGCCGCACGAAACGAACAGCGCGCACTCACGCCGCCGCGAAAGGTTCTTCCCATTGAACAGCAAGGGAGCGCAATGAAGAAAAGCAACAACACACGAGCCGAAGGCAACCGTCTCCTGCGGCATCCCCTGCTGCGGAAGTACGCCCCGCTCGTCCATGAAGATCTGACGGCCGTCTATGCGCGCGACCTGCGCAAGTGGCTGGTGATTTCCCCGCTGATCGGCGTGATTACGGGCCTGGTCATTACGGCCATCGCGGTGATTATTCTCCACGACCTGTGGCCGCCCGTGCTCGGTTATTACCTGCGCCACCACTGGGCCATGGTTCCCGGGCTGCTACTCGGCTGCTTGGCGACCGGCCTGATCATGCAGTACCTGACGCCCGACCCGGATGAGCACTCGACAGAGGAGGTTATCCGCTCCTATCACGAGCACCACGGCGACATCAACATGCGGCCGTTTCTGCCCAAGCTGCTCGCGGCCATCACGACGGTGGGATTCGGCGGCAGCGCGGCGCTCGAAGGCCCCAGCATCTACGGCGGCGGCGCCATCGGTTCATGGCTGTGGAAGCGCCTGCGCCGCGCCACCAGCTTCCGTCTCGACGCGCGCGACCGGCGCGTCATGCTGATCTGCGGCGCGGCCGCCGGCATGTCCGCCGTCTTTCGCGCGCCACTTACCGGCATCGTCTTCGCATTGGAGATGCCCTACAAGGACGACCTCGCCCACGAAGCGCTGCTGCCTTCACTGATCGCGTCCGTCGTCTCGTTCATGACGCTCAGCTCATTTCTGGGCAGCGCCCCTCTCTTCGATTTCGCCGCGGAACCCTCCTTCACGCGCCACGATCTCGTCTGGTGCGCGCTGCTGGGGCTTCTGATCGGCCTGATCGGCATGGCATTCGTCACCACCTTCCGCCGCGCGCGCAGCTTCTGTGTTAACGCGCGCGCGCCGCACTGGGTCAAGCTCACCATCGGCGGGGGCCTGACCGGCGCGTGCGGTCTCGCCTTCATTCACTACTACAACGGACAGCTTGTTCCACTGGGCCCCAACTACGAGGCGGTGGGGCTGATCCTCGGCCACGCGCACAGCAGCCTGGAACTGGTTGTCTTTGGCCTGCTCAAACTGGCGGCCACGGTCTTCACCCTGGGCGCGGGAGGCGTCAGCGCAATGTTCGTGCCGCTCTTCCTCACCGGCGGAGCCTTTGGCGTCGCCTTCGCGCAGTCCGTGGTGCACAGCGGGTCGCCCGCCCTGTACGCGGCCGTGGGCATGGCCGCCTTTATCGCGGCTGGATATAAAACTCCGATGGCCGCGGTCGTCTTTGTGGCTGAGGCGACCGGCGGCCACGCCTTCATCATTCCCGCCCTGATCGGTTCCGCCGTGGCCTACGCCGTCTCCGGCGACGCCTCGGCCTCCGGAGACCAGCGCCTGCACGAGGTGGTCAAGGTGCATGCGCTCCAGGGGATTCCGGTCAGCGAAATCATGCAGAGTCACGTGCTCGCAGCCAAGGCATCGCTCAAGCTGCGCGAGTTCGCCGCCATGCTTTCGCCCCACACGCGCCATGAGGTATTTCCTGTCTTCGAGGGCGGAAAGCTGATCGGCACATGCAGCCTCTGGTCGCTGAGCCATGTTCCGCCGGAGAAATGGAACACCCTCACCGTGCGCGACATCACCGAGCCGCATATCCAGAACGTTTCTCCGCAAACCGATGCTTTGGAAGCGCTGCGCCTGCTGCTGGCCGAAGACGGCCAGCCTACGCTACTGGTCGTGGAAGAAAGCCATCACGTGAAAGGCATCCTGACCAAGACGGATCTGCTGCACGCGCTGCTGCCCTATCACCCCGACGCCTTCGGCGAAGAGACAGAGGAGGCGGTGCCGAGCCCGGCATGACGAGCCGCGCCGGCCGCGGATAGAGGATCAGTTTGAAGACCAGTATCGAAAGGAGTTTCGCATGGCCGATTTTTCCGTTCGTGAGGTCGCAGGTCATCCCGAAGAGGCGCCTGAGAAGAAAGGGCAATTCGGCGTCGCGCTCGAACCCGCCGCGCTGAAGATATGCGGCTACGCACTGCTGGTGGGCCTGATCGGAGGCCTGGTCGCTCAGGGACTCCTTGAACTGATTTATCTCTTCACCAACATCTTTTTCTACGGCCGGTTATCCTTCGCCATCACCAATCCGGCGCACAGTCATCTGCATCTCTGGGTCATTCTCATACCGCCCATCGGCGGGCTCGTGGTGGGCCTGCTCATCTACTTCTTCGAGCCCACGCTCAAGGGCCACGGGATTCCTGAAGCCATGGAGGCGGTCCTGTTCGGTCACAGCCGCATGCGGACGCGTGTGGCGATCCTCAAGCCACTGGCGACGGCATTGGCCATCGGCACCGGCGGTCCCTTCGGAGCCGAAGGCCCGATCATCCAGACCGGCGGCGCATTCGGATCGCTGCTCGGCCAGTGGTTGGGACTGACGCCCTACAATCGCCGCGTGCTGCTGGCTTCGGGCGCCGCAGCCGGCATGGCGGCAACATTTACCGCGCCACTTTCCGGCATCCTGGTTGCCGTCGAGTTGCTGCTCTTCGAGTTGCGCGCCCGCTCGTTTATCCCGGTGGCGCTGGCTTCCGTGGTAGCCACCGGTGTCCGCGTCCACTTCGTTGGATGGGCGCCGCTCTTTCCCGCGCCCGAGTACAAGATCACCAGCACAACCGAGCTTTGGCTCTTCGCCGTCCTCGGCATCCTCATGGGCATCGTCGGCGTGGCCATGATCCGGGCGCTGGCCTGGCTTGAAGACTTCTTCGACAACATGCCCATTCCCTACGCGGCCATCTGGTGCCCCGCCATCGGCGCGTTGATCCTGGGCGTCATCGGCTACTTCTGCCCGCAGGTCTTCGGCACCAGTTATGACACCATTCGCGACATGCTCAACGACCGCCTCACCGCCGGCAGTCTCCTCGGCATCGGCGTGGCCAAGTTCTGGGCGCTGGTCATCTCGCTCGGATCGGGCACCACCGGCGGCGTCTTTGCGCCTTCGCTCGTTGTTGGTGGAGGACTGGGTGCGGTCTTTGGGATGGGCTGCCGGCATTTGTTTCCGCACCTTGTGAGCGACCCGGGATTCTACGCACTGGCGGCGATGGCGGGCGTCTTTGGCGGCATCGCGCGCGCGCCTTTCACCAGCATTGTCTTCCTCGCCGAACTGAGCCACAATCCCAACTCGCTGCTGCCGCTTACGCTCTGCGTCATGATCTCGGATGCGGTGGTGCGCCTGCTCAGCCGCGATTCGATCATGACCGTCAAGCTCGTCAAGCGCGGACTGATCATCCTCCAGGACTACTGGGTACCGGTTCTGATGCGCGCGCGCATCGACCAGGTGATGCACAAGCAGTTCCGCGTTGTCCATGGTGACGAGGAACTGCGCGCCGTGATCCACGAGCTGTCGCAGAGCGATATTGGCCTGATCCCGGTTGTGAATGCCGCGGGCGAACTGCTCGGCATCGTCGAGGCGCACGACCTGCTGCGCATCGAGCCGCCCGATCATCACTTCACGATGCGCGAGCTGGCGCGGTCAGACTACGTCCTTGCATATCCAGGCGAAGCGGTCGACCGCGTGCAGCGCGAGATGATGCTGAAGAACGTCGAGAACGTCGTCGTGGTCGAATCCAGCCGCGCGCTCAAGCCCATCGGCATCGTCCGCGCCAACGACATCCTGCAACTGCGCCGCTGGCTGCTCGAAGAAGAGCAGGGCGAACTGCGCCGCACCACGCTCGACAAGCCCGAGGAGAGCCCCGGCGTGCAGTTGGGGTGAATCCCGCTGGCATTTTCGCTGCGTTTTTCGTTGATTCTTCCTGCCATCCTGGAGGGTGGCGAATCCTTGCATTCGGCCACCGCGCTTGTGGGGTGAAAAAACACCTGCCTCCACATCGTGCAGCATAGCGCTGACCTTGACTGCCCAAAAAAAGCCGCTACACTATTCGCCAGACTATCAACGCGTCATTTTATGTCGCTTATGTCACGAGCCACCGCATGCACTTCTATCCGGAAGCGCATGCGGCGACCTTTCTGAAGAACGTTGCACGATCGAAAGGTGTAGGGGGCTAGCTATGGTTCCCGTGTCATCCGGTTTTTCCGTCAGGTCAATCGCATCTCAATTCCGCTCATGCGTGCCGGCCGTCGCCATGTTGGCTGTTGTTCTCGCGGCCGGCTGCGGCGGAGGCGGCGCCGGTACCACCTTCAGCGGCAATACGACAGTGACAATTCTGGCCACAGGCACTGAAAATAACCAGTGGACGAATTTCACGGCGGGTCTAGACACCCTCACGCTGACCAGCCAAAGCGGCACTTCAGTAAACCTGCTCAGCAAAACCGCAGGTACTGAGTTTACGCATCTGAACGGCACCGTCGAGCCCTTGCTTACGGTTAGTGTTCCGCAAGGTATTTACACCTCAGCCACGGCATCGCTGACAGGTGTCGGCTTTCTTTGCGTGGATCTCGCCCCGGGTGGCAACGGCATCGGAACCAGCATGTATGCCTATAACGTCCCGATACCCGCGACCAGCGCGACTGTCACTTTGCCGAAGCCCATCACCATTTCCGGACAGAACATGGGCCTTCTGCTCGATTTTCAGGTGTCGAAGTCGCTGAACTTTCCCGGCGGCTGTTCCTCAAATGACACGTCTTATACGGTCAAGCCGGCCTTTGTTCTTACGTCCATAGCCATACCCGCGCACGCCACCAACAGCGGGAACGGCAAGGCGCTTAACCATCAGGGGCTGATCGCATCGATTGAAAACGGCGGGACCACATTCAGCGTAACCACCGAGTACGGCCCCGTCTGGCAGGTCCAGTCAGACGCGAACACCGTTTATCAGGGCGTGACCGGGCCTTCGCAACTCGCGGCCGGTCTGCCGGTGGACATCGATGCGGCTGTGCAACCCGACGGCTCGATGCTGGCCACACGCATCGCGGTCTACGACACCAATACCACGGACCTGAGCGTCGACGTTGGGCCACTTCTGAGCACGAATATGCGCTGGACGGGGCTCTCGCCCTCCACGCATCTGCTTGCCGTCTCGGGCGGCGAGACATCATGGGGCGCCATACCATGGATGTCCCATTTCCCTTACTGGGACTACACGAATGCGGTTTTCCAAATCTCCGGTCAGCTCACCAATCTGCAAAGCCTCCCGTTTACCGCCAGCTTTACTGCATCGACCATGGTCGCAGGACAACATGTAAGCCTGACGACACACGTTCCAACGATTCCGAGGATGGATCCTTGGGGCAACCCGCAGCCGCCTGTAACCACCGTTACGCTGGTTCCGCAAACGATCAACGGCACGGTCGAGGCGATCTCCAGCGACAGCGGTTTCACGACTTACATGGTTGCGCTCGGCTCCTACGAACTATTCCCTATCTTCGCCCCGCAGCCGAACCCTGTTTCCGTTGTTCACGATCCAGGCACGGTCGTTGTTTACGCCGACAGCAATACGCAAACCCTCAACACCACCGCCGTCTCCGCAGGCAGAGTGATGCGCTTCTACGGTCTGGTCTTCAACGACAACGGTACGCTTCGCATGGACTGCGCCCAGATTAACGACGGCGTGCCGCAATAGCCCTGAGGCGACTCTTCCGCGCGGCATCGCCTACTCCATCGGATTGTGCGCGCGCAATTCCGCGACGATCTCCGCCGCGGCCGCGCGGGCCTGCTGCTCCTGGTCCGGCTGAAAGCTGATCGCGCCCACGCGGGCGTGGCCCCCGCCACCGTAGCGCTCGCAGACCTTCGCCAGGTTCACCATCTTCGCCGGGTCAGCCTTGGTCCACGGATTCGAGCCCACCGCAACCTTGGTGCGGAAGCTCGACTTCGACAGCCCGATCGAGTAGGTTGCCTGCGGATGCAGGTAGTAGGGGATGAATTTGTTGAAGCCCTCCAGCGGATGGTCGGTGATGTCGAAGAAGATGGTGCCGCTGCGCTCTTCGCTGCGGCTGCGGATGAGCTCCAGCGCCTGCTGGTGGCGTTCGAGCAGCGGCGGCAGCAGGCCAGCCACAAAGGGCTGGCCCAGCAACTCCGCCAGAGGCATCTCGGTAAGCAGCGGAATCAGCCGCGGAATAAAGCGCTCGTCCTGCGTGGACTCGATGATGAGGGTCAGCTTCATCGCTGGGGCGGCCATCTCTACCGCCGCCTCGGGGCTTTCGTAGCGCGCGCCGTCCACAATGTCAGCCCAGCGGATCAGCTCCGCCACCGGGGCCGTATCGAAGCCAAAGCGCGTCGAGCCGATGTGCGCCAGAAAGCTGGTGCACGAGGTGTAGTCGGGGTCGAAGAACTTGCGTGCGGCGCACGCCGGGTCTTGCTGGCAGGCAAGAAAATGCTCGTGGTCCGCGTTGGTAAGAAACGCTGACTGATGGTGATCGAACCACCACGTGATTCGGGGCGACGCCGAATACTTGAAATCCACAATGGCGTTCTCGTCGCCCGTAAACTGGCTCTCGTCAAAGAGCGCGCCGGCACGGTGTACCAGTCCGTGAAACTCGTAGCTGGCCGCACCGTTGATCTTTTCGCGATGAAAGCGCGCGAAAAGCGAGGCTGAGCATGCCCCGTCAAAGCATTTGTCGTGATAAAAGACACGAACCCGCAAAATTGACTGTCCCTCCTCAGCCGGGGATTTCGAATCACCGGAACTGTTAAGGATCAAGGCCGCGGCCGATTGTGTCAAGAGATGGCTCGTGAACACGCAACCAACGATCGCCCGCAATGTGTTCGCGGCGATTGTCCGCGCTGTCACTGACCATCCTTGGCGTTTCTCCAGTAGAATGCAGCGAATAGGATTCTTCTTGAGATTGAAGGAGGCGTTATGGAGCCGGAGATGCAGCCGCCGCAGGAAACCGCGCCGGAAGGGCCCGGAGCGCCGCTCGTGCCTGAGCCGGGCGGCGACGGCGCGGGCGAGATCGAGTATCGCGGGCTGCGCTGGATCTTTATCGGCGGCCAGGGGCTGCGCGCGGGCTGGTCGGTATTTCTCTTCATTCTCCTCACGGCCTTCTTTCTGAGCGCCATGGCAATGGTTGTGCGCATGGCTACCGGTCACGGGCGGCACGCGCGGCCTACAGGCCTCTCTCCCTTGACCGCCCTGGTTGCCGAGGGAGTCTCGCTGCTCGCGATTCTCTGCGCCGGCGCGCTGCTGGCGCTGATCGAGCGGCGCGGCATCCTCGATTACAATCTGCGCGGGCCGCGCCGTGCCGCGCATTTCCTTGCCGGTCTGGCGACCGGTTTTCTGGCCCTCTCGGCGCTGGTGGGCACGCTGGCCTGGGGCGGCTGGCTGCACTTCGGCCCGTTGGCGCTTTCCGGAACGCAGATTCTCGGCTTCGGCGCGTTGTGGGGAGCCGCTTTTCTGCTCACCGGCTTCTTTGAGGAGGGCAGCTTCCGCTGCTATCTGCAATACACGCTGACGCGCGGCATCAACTTCTGGTGGGCGGTGGGCATCGTCGCCGCGCTGTGCCTGGCCGTCACGCTCCGCGACAAGGGCAACGGCGTCTGGGGCGTCTATCTCATGGCGTTGCTGGGCGTACTTCCGTGCCTCATTCTGCACGTGAAGCGAGCGCCGGGCTCCGGCTTTTGGCAGGCTGCCTGGGTCACCTCAACCTTCTTCGGCTTTTTGCATACCGGCAACACCGGCGAGAACTGGATCGGCATTGCTGCCGCCGGAGCCATCGGCTTTGTCTTCTGCGTCAGCGTCTGGGTCACCGGCTCGGCTTGGTGGGCCATCGGCTGCCACGCGGCCTGGGACTGGGCGGAAACCTACTTTTACGGCACCGCCGACAGCGGCCTCGTCCCCAAAGGACACCTGCTCACATCCACGCCCGCCGGAAATCCCTTTTGGAGCGGCGGCGCCGATGGTCCCGAGGGCAGCGTGCTGGTCTTTGCCGTGATTCTGCTTCTGCTGCTCGCCTTGATCGCGATCTACGGCCGCCGGCGGCCTGCCGAAACCGCCATTGCCGAATCGCAGCAGCCGGCGGAGTAGGCAGCCCCGCGGCCGCTGCTCGCAGGTGACACGAAATGTGCCGCGCGTCCTGCCGAGTTCCCCGCGATTTATTCTGTTGTTGACTGATGGTAAACGCGCATTCGTCAGACTCTAATTCGAAAAGGACCGCCTCTTGGTCGCGCAGCCGCAAGCGGCGCTGGCCGCGGATTCTCCTGTTGTCGGCGGCCTGCCTTGCGGCGTTTCTGCTGCTGGCCGCGGGCATCGTCACGCTCTGGCTGCGCTCGGCAGCTTTGGCCGCGCTGCCGGTGCTGGACGGCAGCGTGCATCTCGCGGGGCTCTCCGCGCCGGTGACGGTGCGGCGCGATGCGCATGGCGCGCCCCACATTGACGCCGCTACTCAGGATGATCTGTTCGTCGCGCAGGGCTATGTGACCGCACAGGATCGCCTCTGGCAGATGGACATGTACCGGCGCAACTCGGAAGGCAACCTGGCCGAGGTGCTGGGCCATTCCGCGGTCAATCACGACGAGATTCAGCGCGTGCTTCAGGTTCGCCGCGTCGCCGAGCGCATCTATGCGGCGCAGTCCGCCGCGAACCGCGCGCGTCTCGACGACTATGCGCGCGGCGTCAACCTGTACATCGCGCACTGCGAAAGAACAGGCACGCTTCCGCCGGAGTTCAGGCTGCTCTTCTATCGCCCCCGGCCCTGGACCGGCGTTGACTCCATCAGCGTGGGCCTCATGATGGTTGAAACGCTCGACACCCACATCCGGACCAAGCTCGCGCGCGCGCAGGTCCAAGCCCGGCTGCACGATCCCCAACTGGAGGCCGATCTCTATCCCATCGGCTCGTGGCGCGACCATCCGCCAACCGGAATCCGCATCGACCTCAGCAAGCCTCATCCCGAGCCACCCGCCACAGACGACTCCAACGAAGAGGACAATACGGAGACGCGGGCCGTGCCGCACAACGCGCTGCCTGGCGCAGTGTTGCCCTACGACGGATCAGGCACCCTTCTGGCCCTGCTTGGAGCGCCCGCCTGCAACGGCTGCACCGCCGGCTCCAACAACTGGGTTGTCGCCGGAGCGCATACGGCCAGCGGCAAGCCGCTGCTCTCAAACGACATGCACCTGGGCCTCACCGAGCCCAACATCTGGTACATCGCCGATCTGCGCGCGCCGGGCTTTCATGCGGCCGGCGTCACGCTCCCCGGCCTGCCTTTTGTCGTGGCCGGTCACAACGAGCACGTGGCCTGGGGATTTACCGCGCTCATGGCCGACGTGCAGGACCTCTACGTGGAGAAGCTGGATGGCAAGGGCGATTACTACCAGGCCGCCGACGGCAGTTCTCCGGGTGGATGGAAGCCGCTCACCGTCGAGCATGAGCTGATCCGCGTGCGCGGCGGCCACGATGTCGCGCTCAATGTCGAGTTCACTGATCACGGCCCGCTGCTCGATCCGCTGCTCGACAAAGACAGCCGCCCCATCGCGCTCAAGTGGACGCTCTACGATCCCTCGCTCAACGCGATTCCGCTCTACGAGATGAATGTCGCCTCGAACTGGGCGGAGTTTTCCGCGGCGCTCGCCGCGTGGAGCTGGCCCACGCAGAATGCCGTCTACGCCGACGATCAGGGGCACATCGCCTACCACGCCGTGGGCAAGGTTCCGCTGCGGCCGGGCGGATTGATGGACGCGCCCATCGACGACACGCGGCACGAGTGGCAGGGCTACATCCCCTTTGACGATATGCCCACCGCGGTCGATCCGCCGTCGGGCTTTCTGGCCACTGCCAATTCCCGCGTGACAGCAGATAATTCGCCTTATCCGCTCACCGACGAGTGGAGCGACCCCTACCGCATCGAGCGCATCTACAAGTTGCTCGACGGTCATGATTACCTGACGCCCAAAGACATGCTGGCGGTGCAGACTGATATCTACAGCGCAATTGACCGGGAATGGGGCCAGCGCTTCGCCTACGCCATCGACCAAACACCGGGCGCGGGGGACCGCCTTCGCTATTCCGCTGACCTGATGCGCGGTTGGGACGGCCGCGTAGCGACCGATTCCGTGGCGGCATCACTGGTAACGCGGGCTCGCGCTGCACTATGGCCGCTACTCCTCAAGCCGAAACTGGGCAAGGATGTTGGCGAGTACCACTGGGAAGAATCCAACTACGCCGAAGAACAGATCGTGATGGACGAAAAGCCGGGTTGGCTTCCACCCGGTTACAAGAACTGGAATGGGCTGTTGACGGACGCCGTGCGCCGAGCCATGAAAGACAATCATGCCCCGAAGGATCTCGCGAAGTGGACCTACGGAAGCTGGCATGTGGTCGACATCGAGCATCCGCTGGCGGCCTTTTTGCCGTTCCTTGGCCGATTTGCCGGAACCGGCCCGCAGCCGATGAGCGGCGATCGAACTACCGTGAAGCAGGTAGGCCGCACCTTCGGCCCATCGCAGCGCTTCACCATGGATTGGAGCAACATCGACGGCTCGACGGAGAATATAGTTTTAGGTGAGAGCGGCAACCCCTTTAGCCCCTACTTCCGCGACCAGTGGAACGACTGGTATGAAGGCAAGACATTTGCCCTGCCGTTCAGCAAGACAACCGTTGCCGCGCAAACCCGGCACACGCTGACGCTGCTGCCGTAAAGACAGAGATCAGGGAACAGAGCACAGAGAACAGGGCGCTGCGAACTGAAAGCTGACCGCTGAAACCTGAACGCTGAAGGCTTACAACGAGGCTATTGAGCGAAGATGGGTGCTGAAAGCTCCAGCCCGGCCTCCTGGACCCGTTTGGCGGGGCCGGCAATCGTCGTGCTGGCTGCCCTGGTGGCCATTACTCCACTTCTGATGGGCGGAGCCTCCTGCGGCCATGACTTTGATTTCCACGCGATTTCGTGGTTGGAAACCCTGAACAGTTGGCGCCAGGGAGTTTTCTTCCCGCACTGGGCGGATGCCCCAAACTATGGCGCGGGCGAACCGGCCTTTGTCTTTTATCCGCCGCTGACGCGGAGCGTGTGCGCGTTGCTGGGAGCAATCCTACCCTGGCCGTCGGTGCCGGCGGCTGTCACCTTTCTGGTGCTGGCGGGCATCGGACTTGCCACCCGCGCGCTGGCCCGCCAGGCGATGGAAGACGGCCCGGCCACCTTGGCAGGATGCGTGGCGATCTTCTCGGGCTATGTGCTGTTTACCGCCTATGAGAGGTCGGATTTTGCGGAATTGACGGGCGGAATCTGGCTTCCGGTCCTGCTTCTTCTCATGCTTCCACGCCGCACCCCGGAACATCTCCGCGGAGATGCCGGATCGCAACAGCCCGCGGCCTCCGGCAGCCTCTGGCGAAATGCCTTCGATGGTTCCGCGGTGCCGCTTGCCCTGGTGGTGGCGGCAGCGTGGCTCACCAATCCGCCGGTCGGCGTGATGGCTTGCTATCTACTCGCCGCATTGTCGCTGGCGTTGCTCCTTTTGACGAAGTCCTGGGCGCCCATTCTCCGCGCGGCCGCCGGTGTGGCACTGGGCGTGGGACTGGCTGCGATCTACCTGATTCCCGCGGCATGGGAACAGCGTTGGGTGGAGATTCAAAGGGCGATCAACGACCCAATGGAAAAGATCCAGTACAACTGGCTCTTTGCCCGCCACGCCGATCCCACGCTCGCGTTTCACGACTCCGTGCTGTATCAGGCGTCGCTGATCGCCGTTGTCATGATCACGATAACGCTTGCCGGCCTTTGGCTAAGCTGGCGGCGTGGCAGCCTGCCCGGCAAAACGTGCTGGTGGCTCCCCTTGGCGGCGATTCCAGTCGTGGTTCTTTTCCTGCAGCTTCCTGTCTCTAAGTTCGTGTGGAACCTGCCCAAGCTCCAATTCCTGCAGTTTCCGTGGCGATGGCTGGTGGCTGTGGAGGCGCCGATGGGCATCTTTTTTGCCTCCGCTGTCTGGACGAACCACCCGCGCCGGCGCAGGGTTGTCGTGTTGATCTGCGTCGCGCTTTTCCTGGCGGAAATCTGGGTGGCGAAGAGATACCTTTACACTCCATGCGAGCCAGAGGACTCAGTTCCGAGCTTACTCAGCAGTTACCGTACCGGAGTGGGCTTTGATGGGAGCGATGAGTATACGCCCGTGGGAGCGGACAACTCTCTTGTTGCCCTGGGGCTCCCCGACGCCTGCCTTGTGACCGATCCAGCAACCCCGCTGGGCGCGCCAACGGAGGACAGCGACACGCTGTTCTGGCATCCTGCCCAGGGCAGTTGCGACGCCACATTCAGCGCCAAGGCGAACCCCGGAAAGCCGCGGGTTGAGCACTGGCTCTTCCATGCGATGACCCGTCATGCAGGCTTTCTGGTTCTGCGTCTCAGGGAATATCCAGCCTGGCGCATTCAGGTGAACGGCCAGTTGGTGCGCAGTCTGCCTGAGCGGAGCGATGGCCTCATCGCCGTGCCCGTGCCGCAGGGGACTGTCGTTCTGGCGGTGGATTGGACCACTACCACCGACGTCCTTGCCGGACGGTGGGTGAGCGCTCTTTCCGTACTCCTCCTCGCAGCCCTGGTCCTCCTGGAAAAAAAGCTTTCCCGCGCTCAGTTATGATGAGTTTGATGGAAGCCAATGTGAAGTCGTTGATTCAGGAAGGCGCGGAGCTGACCGACCGGGCGCTGGAAGCGCTTTTACCGGGTGCTGAGACCGTGCCCGCCTCGATTCATAGCGCCATGCGCCACTCCACATTTGCCGGAGGCAAACGCCTGCGGCCACTGCTGGCCATGCAGGCCGCCGTTACCATTGCCGGCAAGCTGCCGCCGGGTATCGAGCGGCTGGGCGCGGCCATCGAGATGCTCCACACCTACTCGCTTATTCACGATGACCTTCCGGCCCTGGACAACGACGACCTGCGCCGTGGCAAGCCTACCTGTCACGTTGTTTACGGCGAGGCCATCGCTATTCTGGCCGGCGATGCCTTGCAGACACGCGCCTTTGAGGTGCTGGCCGATCTCGATTGCCCGCCCGCCGCGGCCGTCCAGATCATCGGCCTCGTTGCCAACGCCGTCGGCACCGTCGAGGGGATGATAGGCGGCCAGGTGCTGGATCTCGAAAGCGAACACATGAAGCCCACCCCCGAGCTTGTCGAGGCAATTCACCGCGCCAAGACCGGCGCGCTCATCCGGGTGAGTGTCGTGGCGGGCGGCGTTTTTGCCGGCGCCGACGCGGCGGATCTGGCCCGCCTCGACCACTTCGGCCGCAAGGCAGGGCTGGCCTTTCAAATCGTTGACGACGTGCTCGACATGACCGTGGATTCTGCGCACCTTGGCAAGACGGCGGGCAAGGATATGGCCACCGAAAAGGCGACCTGGCCTGCGGTATTCGGCATCGAGCAGAGCCGGCGCGATGCCGCGCATCTTATCGAGGAAGCCTTCGCCGTCCTGGAGCCGTATGGCAACCGCGCCGACGGGCTTAAATCCGTGGCGCGTTACCTGGTGGAACGGACAAATTAGGGCTGTGTCCACCTGATTTTTCAATCAATCCTTTAACCCTGGGTGCCCGGGTCTCGGCCGCCGCGGCGGATGAGACCCGGGAGGCCACAAAATCATACGGACGCGGTACTAAGCCTCATGCTTTCCGAACCGGATATCCTCAACGCGTTGCGCGATTGCTACGACCCCGAAGTAAAGTTGAACCTCGTGGATCTGGGTTTGATCTACGCGATCGCAACCGGTCCCGACCCGGATTCAACACCCGCCTGGCCGCGCCAGTGGGTCAAGGTGACAATGACCCTCACCACCCCGCAGTGCCCCGCAAGCGGGCTGATCGTCGAGCAGGTGCGCAACCGCCTCGCAGGGATCGAGTCGATCAGCAAGGTCGAAGTAGACCTGGTCTGGGAACCAAAATGGACCCCGCACCGCATCAGCGAGGCGGGCCGCCGGCAACTCGGTATCGGCTAGTAGCCTTCCTGCTTGGCCAGGATACGCTGGATTCTCTCGCGCTTCTCCGAGAAATCGCGCACGCCCTCCTGCACTAACCCAAGCAGCTTATTGACCTCATCGAGATAGCCGGGGAGCGCGCGCCAGCATGCGCGGACGGCGTCCTGCTGGTCAAGCAGCGCCAGAGCGGCGCCTGAGGTCGCCGCCACAAGCCCGGCGCGGCGCTGCCCTGTCAGCAGCAGAATCGTGCTTGCCGCCAGTGCTCCAACCGCTGTAACCCCAATCCAGTTCGTAGACTCGTCCGGCTCCGCGCCACGAGTCGTCATCTCGGCATCATCTTCCGGCTTGGAAAGTGGCACAACCACCATCTTCTTCTCCCTGCAGCGTTAAGCCATCGCCTCACAGGCTGAGGCCACGGTGTCTAGAGTATCGCCGGAATCCGCTCGAAATGGAAATATTCTTTGGGCCCCGGACGCTCGATCGTAATAGCCTCCCACCGGCGCTCCCGGCCCATGGGCGACAAGTGCTCCAGTGCAAAGCTCCAGTCAGATTGCCAGCTCGCCATTCCGCCCAGCAGAGCTACACCGGATCAGCCAGCGCCGTCCGACCTTCAATCCAAGTCGAAGTCGCGCAACGGCTTGCCCTCTGGTGCATTCTTGGCCTTGCGCATCGCTTCGGCAAACTTCTTTTCGAGCAGATCGGCCTTGTTCTTCTCGGCATCCACGCTCTGCCGGAAGATCGACTCCTTGCGCTCTTCCTGCTCGCGCATGGCCTTGGCGGCCGTCTCCAGATCCTCAAACATCCGCTTGCGCGGAGCCGGAATATGGCTCACCACCAGCCCGGTGACGGCATCAATCTTCAGCATCGCTCCGCAATCCGGGCAGGCAACTTCAAAGGTCTTTTCTTTCACTTTCGCCATGACATACAGAATTGTAGGCTTTGCATATGCAGATTGCATAGCACGGCGCACGCTCCACCACGGCACTGAAGGCGGCGGGCGTAGAAAAAGCCCTGCTCCGGTAAGCAGGGCTTTGAGAGATTCAATATCGGAACGCGACGAGGCCGTTCTACCCCTTTTCCGCTGCCGAGGCAATCTTGGCTTCCGCTTCGGAGATAATTCGCAGGGCCTCGTCGTAGGCCTCCACGCTTTCGCCGGCCTGTTTCCAGAGCGTGAGTCCGTGGTCCAGTTGCTGTTCGGCGCGCCGTACGTCGATTTCCTCCGGCTTCATGGCGTCGGAGGCCAGGATGGTCACGCGATCCGGAAGCACCTCGACAAATCCCCAGCTCACGTTATAGCGGATTTCGCTCTCGCCGCCCGCCTCGGCGATTGCCGCGCCGCGAATGTTTACGTCGCCCGCGCCCAGTTCGGCGACCAGCGGAGCATGGCCGTAGAGCACCTCGAGATAGCCCGACTTCGATGGCAGCTCAACGGTCTCCGCCGCCTGGTCGAAGAGCACTCGCTCCGGCGTAACCAGCCGGACGCGGAGTTGATTGGATGTCAGTTCAGCCATAATTCAGATCTCAGTTCTCAGCTTTCAGTTCTCAGTTGAACCGGTTGGGAGCGGCAAAGAAAGCTAACCGCCGTCAACTGATCACTGACAACTGTCTTTACACCGTCGCCTTCAGCTTCTCCGCGGTCTCCAGCACTTCCTCGATGCCGCCCTTCATATAAAAGGCCTGCTCGGGAATATCGTCATGCTTGCCCTCGATGATCTCCTTGAAGCCGCGCACCGTGTCGGAGATCTTCACATACGCTCCGGGAATGCCCGTGAACTGCTCGGCCACGTGGAAGGGCTGCGAGAGGAACTTCTGCACCTTGCGGGCGCGGGCCACAGTGAGCTTGTCATCCTCTGAAAGCTCGTCAATACCCAGAATCGCAATAATGTCCTGCAGATCCTTGTACCGCTGCAAGATGCGCTTCACGCCCTGCGCCACGTCGTAGTGCTCCTGCCCAACCACGCGCGCCGCAAGGATGCGCGACGTTGAGGCCAGCGGATCGACCGCCGGATAGATGCCCAGTTCCGAGAGCGGCCGGCTCAATACTGTTGTTGCATCCAGATGGGCAAAGGTCGTGGCCGGCGCGGGATCGGTCAGGTCGTCGGCAGGCACATAAACGGCCTGCACGCTCGTCACCGAGCCCTTGCTGGTGGATGTGATGCGCTCTTGCAGTTCGCCCATTTCGGTCGCCAGGTTCGGCTGGTAGCCCACGGCCGACGGCATGCGGCCCAGCAGCGTGGATACCTCGGAACCGGCCTGCGTAAACCGGAAGATGTTGTCGATGAAGAGCAGCGTGTCGGAGCCTTCCACGTCGCGGAAGTACTCGGCCACGGTGAGGCCGGTCAGCGCCACGCGCAGCCGCGCTCCGGGCGGCTCAGTCATCTGGCCATAGACCAGCGCGGTTTTGGAGTTGGCCCAGTCACCCGGCTTGATGACGCCGGACTCGGTCATCTCCAGCCACAGGTCATTGCCCTCGCGGGTGCGCTCGCCCACGCCGGCAAACACGGAATAGCCGCCGTGGCTTTTGGCCACGTTGTTGATGAGCTCCATGATGACCACGGTCTTGCCCACGCCAGCGCCGCCGAAGAGGCCGATCTTGCCGCCCTTGAGGAAGGGCTGGATGAGATCGATGACCTTGATGCCGGTCTCGAACATCTCCTCCTGGGTCGACTGCTCGTCAAAGAGCGGCGCGGGGCGATGAATGGGGTTGCGCATTTTTTCGCCGATCGGACCCAGTTCGTCCACCGGCTCGCCGATGACGTTGATGACGCGGCCCAGCGTCTCCTTGCCCACCGGCACGCGGATCGGCCCGCCGAGATCGATGGCCTTCATGCCGCGGACCATGCCGTCGGTGGCTTCCATGGCCACGGTGCGCACCCGTCCCTCGCCCAGGTGCTGCTGCACTTCGAGGATCACGTTGATAGGCGTGGGAACGTTGAAGCCCTCGCTGGTGACGCGCAGCGCCTGATAGATAGGCGGCATGGTTGCTTCTTCAAACTGCACGTCTACGGCCGGGCCGGAGATTTGAATTACTTTGCCGATATTTTCTGCCATTGTCATGCCTTCTTGTTTAAAGCTTTCAGCTCTCAGCCTTCAGCTCTCCTTCTCCGGCCTCTGCCGATCTCTATTTCCGGCGAGCGTTCCGCCGCAAACAAGCTGAAGGCTGAAGGCTGAAGGCTGATCGCTGTTAGCTGGTCTTCACAATGCCGCCGCTCCGCTCACAATTTCGATAATTTCCTTGGTGATGGCCGCCTGGCGCACGCGGTTCATGTGCAGCGTGAGCGAGTCAATCATGTCCGAGGCGTTGTTGGTGGCCGAATCCATCGCTGTCATGCGCGCCGCGTGCTCGGCTGCCACTGACTCCGAGAGCGCGTGAAACAGGATGGACGAAATATATTGCGGGAGCAGGCCCTTGAAGAGCGACTCCGCGGGCTGCTCGTAGATGTAGTCCACGTTGGCGGTGCCGAACTTCTTCGCTTCCTCTTCAGCCTCGGTGGTGTCGGCCGCTTCAAGCTGGATGCCCGCGCTCAGCGCAGCCTCGGCAGCGCGCTCTTTCTCTTCCTCGCTCGGCTCGACCGCGCCGGTGATCTGCTGGCGGCCCAGCTCAATCAACGGCAGCAGGCGCTCCACTACGAGCCGCTGCTGGATCACCGACTTGAATTCGTTGTAGACGATGTAGGCGGCGTCGATCTCCTCGCGTACGTACCGGGAGATGATCTCCTGGGCCATATCGAGCACTTGCGCCACCTCAAGCTTGAGCAGCATCCCCGGGTGAGAACCGACGAGTTCAACGCGGGCCTTGCGTTCGCGCACCTGGCGGACGCTGCCGTCTTCGCCGCGCTGCTCCGTGTAGACCGCTGCCGGATAGTGGCGGCGCAGTTGGTCGCGGCCCTTGCGCCCCACCGTCTCGATGTCGATTTCCTTGTCCGGATTGCCGTTGATGAACTGGTGCGCCGTCTTCAGAATGTTGGCGTTGAAGGCGCCGGCAAAGCCCTTGTCGCCGCTGATGACGATCAGCAGCACGCGCTTCTCGGGCCGCGTAAGAAACAGCGGATGGCACAGGTTGCCGGTGGTCTCGTCATAGAGATCAACGCGGCGGGTGAGCGACTGCAGCACGCTCGTGATCATCGCGGCATAGGGCCGGGCCGCCAGCGCCCGCTCCTGCGCGCGGCGCAGCTTGGCCGCCGAGACCATCTTCATGGCCTTGGTGATCTGCCGCGTGTTCTTTACGCTTCTGATGCGCCGTCGTAGATCGAGTACGTTCGCCATAGTTCAGTTCACAGTGATCAGTTGTCAGTGATCAGTCTTTCCATTCAGCCGCCAGCGATCGTGCTTCAGCAATCCTTCTGACAACTGACCACTGATCCCTGACCACCGCCTTTACGCCGTTGCCGTTGCCAATTCCTGCTTAAAATTCGCCGAGTACTCCTTCAGCGCCGCATGCAGCCGGTTGCGAAGGTCATCGTCGAGCTGACGCTTCTTCGCCAGGTCGTCCATCAGCGCCGCCTGCGTGCTGCCGAAATACTTGTGCAGGCCATCTTCAAAGGCGCGAATGTCTTCGACCTTCAGATCATCCAGGTAGCCCTGCGTGCCGGCAAAGAGCACAACTACCTGTTGCTGCCATGTCAGCGGATGGAACTGCGGCTGCTTCAACAACTCGGTCAGGCGCTGGCCGCGGTTGAGCTGCTTCTGCGTCAGCGGGTCCAGGTCCGAGCCGAACTGCGCGAAGGCCGCCAGTTCGCGGTACTGCGCCAGATCAAGCTTCAGCGTCGATCCCACCTGCTTCACCGCCTTGATCGCTGCCGAGAAGCCCACGCGCGAGACCGAAAGTCCCACGTTCACAGCCGGCCGCACGCCGGAGTTGAACAGGTCGGTCTCCAGAAAGATCTGGCCATCAGTGATGGAAATGACGTTGGTCGGAATGTATGCCGAGACGTCGCCGGCCTGCGTCTCAATCACCGGCAGCGCGGTGAGCGAGCCGCCGCCCTTCTTGGCCGAGAGCTTTGAGGCGCGCTCCAGCAGCCGCGAGTGCAGATAAAAGACGTCGCCGGGATAGGCTTCGCGGCCCGGCGGGCGGCGAAGCAGCAGCGAGATCTCGCGGTAAGCCATGGCGTGCTTTGACAGATCGTCATACATCACCAGCGCGTGCTTGCCGTTGTCGCGGAAATACTCGCCCAAGGCGCAGGCCGCGTAGGGGGCCAGGTAGAGCATCGGCGCTGGCTCTGATGCCGACGCGGCCACCACGATGGTATGGCCCATTGCGCCTGCTTCGGTCAGTGTCTGCACCACCTGCGCGATCGAGGAGCGCTTCTGGCCGATGGCGCAGTAGATGCAGATCAGGTCATTCTTCGCGTTGTTGATGATCGTGTCGAGCAGCACGGCGGTCTTGCCGGTCTGGCGATCGCCGATGATCAGCTCGCGCTGGCCGCGGCCAATCGGGATCATGGCGTCGATCGCCTTCAGTCCGGTAGCCATCGGCTCGCGCACCGGCTGGCGATCGACGATGCCGGGAGCCAGCCGCTCCACCGGCAGATATTCCCTGGCGGCGATCGGGCCTTTGTCGTCAACCGGCATGCCCAGTGAGTTCACCACGCGGCCGATCATCCCTTCGCCCACCGGCACGCTTAGAATCTTGCCGGTGCGCTTTACCTCGTCGCCTTCGCGAATCTCGGTATAGTCGCCCAGAACCACCGCGCCCACCTGGTCTTCTTCCAGGCTCAGCGCCAATCCGGAGATGCCGTGGGGAAAGCTGAGCAGCTCGCCGGCCATGACCTTGTCGAGTCCATGAAGACGCGCGATGCCGTCGCCCAGAGAGGTGATAGTGCCGACCTCATCCACCTGGACCTTGGCGTCGTAGTTGGCGATCTGCTCGCGAAGAAGTTGTGTAATCTCGTCTGCTTTGATTTGAGCCATTGCGTTCCTTTAGGGATCTGGGTTCAGGGATCAGTTTTCCGCCATCGTGCACGGCACGTTCCCCAATACTTGACTCCCGAACTCCAAGATCCTGCTTGGTTCCGATTTCTTAATTCTCTGCAACAAACTTCCTGAAACTCTTCACGCGAGGCCACGCCCTTTTCTGACCCCTGATCCATCTAGCCAGCCGTCAGCGCTTCCTTCAGCCGCTCCAGCCGTCCGCGCACGGAGCCGTCATAGACCGTCGAGCCGATGCGCACCACCGCGCCGCCAAGCAGCGATTGATCGAGCTTGAAACTCGGCGCAACCTGCGCGCCGGCCAGCTTGCCCGCCTCGGCCACCAGCGCCTGACGTTCCTCTTCGCTCAATTCGCGAGCCGTCACAATCTCCGCGGGGCGGATTCCCATGCGCTCCTGCATCAGTCTGCGGTACGCTTCCGCTACATCGGCAACCTGGCCGATGCGGCCTTTATCGATGAGCACAGCCAGCAGATTGCGCAGTTGCTTCTGCATGCCCAGCTTTTCATTCAATGTGTCCAGAAACTTCACCTTCTGCGCCGCCGGGATCGACGGATTCACAAAAAACGTGCGCAACTCCGCGCTCGCCTCCCATGTGGCCAGAAAGTCGCTGAGCTGGTGGTCGATCGCGCCGGTATCCAGGCCGGCGGAGGCGACCACGTCGGCAAAGGCGCGCGCGTAATGCGCAACAAAGGCCGGCATTTAGTTCTGCCCCCCTTTGTTTGTGCCATGATCTCCCACGCCGGCCAGAAATTCGGCAATCAGCGCGCGGTCGGTTTCAGGCGTGAGTTTCATCTGCTGCGCCGCCTTGCCAATCGCCAGTTCGGCGGCGAAGTTGCGCAGCCCGCGCCGCGCATGAGCGGCCGCCGCGTCGATCTCCTGCTCCGCCGAGGCAATGATATGGGAGTGCTCTTCTTCAAGCGCCACTTTCATACGCGCTTCGTCGTGCTTCAGCTCTTCTTCCATATCCGCGCGGAGCTTCGCGATCTCGTCGTCAAGCTTTGAAAGCTTGGCCTCAACCGCGTTCAGCCTTGACTTTGCGTCCTCGGTCACCTTGCGGGCCGATTCGATGTCGTGGCGCAAGGTCTCGGAGCGCTTGCGGATCACCTTCGGCAGCAGGCGCGACAGGGGGATGAGGAGCGCCAGCGCGAGAATGACAAAGTTGATGGCCTCAAAGAGCCGCGCCGTCGTCTCCAGGGGCATATGTAGCGTTTTGGCCAGCGAACTCACAATCGGCGAATGCCGGTAGGCGTCGTCTTCCTCCGCCTCGGATTTGGACGCCTGAGCCGGGGCCGCGCTCTGGGCCGCGGAATCAGACGCTGTGGCGGCCGGAGCGGCCTGCATTGCCGCGGCATGCGCAGGCGCACCCGCCACCGCAATCAGTATTGCCAGCAGCAGGAATGGGAGAACCCTGAGAGAGGAAAACAGCAGCGAATTCGATCGTTTCAATGGGAACCCCCGGCAGCCATCGGCAGCACAGCACGCGCCACCTGATTGGCCAATTCCCCGGCAGAGGCCTGGAGCATCTGTTTGGCGGCGGCCGACTCGGCATCCAACTGAGCCGAGGCCTGCCTCACTTTCTGGCCGGCTGCCTGGCGCGCCGCCTCAAGGGCTGCTTCACGCTCTGCCTGCCATTGTTTGATGCGCTGTTCGCGCGCCCGGAAGACCTCGGCCCGCGCCTGCCGCAGCTTTTCAGCATATTCGGCCGCCCTGGCCTCAGCCTTGGCTATAGCCTTCTGGGCGTCGGCAACGGCGCCCTCGGTCAGGGCGCGGCGCTTTTCCAGGATCGCGGTCAGCGGGCCCTGCACCAGAATCTGGTAAGCCAGAACCACCACGATGAACAGCACGGCGGTCGGCACCGACGCCACGAACAGATTGCCGAGTTGTTGGATGGTTTCCTGCATAGAATTTCGGGTTCACCCCGGTCTCGGGAGTGAGTTTTCCTCGGGGTAGCACACCCTTTTGTATCAGGGGCGAACCCCTAAGTCAACGCATATAAAAGCGATTTGAAGGATATTGTGACTGCGATCACGAACCGGGGAAGCCGCGGTCACAAACGGGAAATGAGCACAAAAAAAGACTTGATTTCAGACGAAACAAGCCTAAACTAAAGATACCACCTAGACCCGGTCCAGGGTCCAGCGGGCAGGCGGTTTCGGGAAATACCCTCCACTCCCGAAGCCGTCTGTCCGCTTCTATATTTAGCGGTCTGCCAGATACACCCACCAACCTGCGAACGCGCCATTGTGCCCAGCGGAGCGAACCTGCTGCCGTTGATCCAATACTGTTGATCCGAAACCTCGATAAGCAGAAAGATTGCTCCGTAAGCACATCAGGGCAGGTGTTGTGTGGACATCACGCTACGGCTGTCCCACCACCGCCGCCTTGTCCACCGTCAGCAGCCCTTTGGCGCGCAGCCAGTTTTCCAGCAGGCTGGGCCACGCGTCCAGCGCCGGATCGCCCTTGCCGAGGCCCGATCCGTGGGCGCCGTTCGCGAAGACATGGTACTCGGTCTGCACGCCGGCCTTCACCAGCGCCTGGAAGAAGTCGAGACTCTGCTGCACCGGAACCGTCTGATCGTTGAAGGTGTGATAGATAAAAGTCGGCGGCGTCTCTTTGGTCACGTACAAATCAGGCGAATAGGCCTTGCGCAGTTCCTCGCAGCGGTCCATCACATGAAACAGCTTGCAATAGGTCAGGTGCGAAGTGTCCGGCGAGATGGCTCCGAGCCAGGGGTAGCCGAGCACCAGATAATCCGGGCGGCTTGAGACGCGCTCGGCCGGGTCGGCCGCATTCGGGTTGCCGGCCACAAACTGCGTGCCCGCCAGCGCGGCCAGGTGCCCTCCAGCCGAAAATCCGATCACCACGATCCGGTCCGGAGCGATGTGGTATTCGCTCGCGTGTGACCGCACCAGCTGAATGGCGCGCCGCGCATCCAGCAGCGGTACCGGCAGCAGGTAGCCGTGCGAGGACAGCCGGTAGCTCAGGATAAAGGCGCGGAAGCCGCGAGTCGTGAACCAATCGGCAATCTGGCCGCCCTCCAGATCGCCCGCCAGGCCGACATAGGCGCCGCCTGGGAAAATCAGGACCGCCGAGCCGTTGGCGCTGCCGTGGCGCGGCCCCACGATCGTCAGTGTGGGAATGTCCCAGCAGGTATCGCCCTTGGCCTCGGGAGCCTTCCCGGGCCACAGGCGGATGGTTTGAATATTCAGAAAGCCGTTGTCATTACCGGGTGTGGCGCACGGACTCAACTGCCCATACGCCGCGGAGCAGGCCAGCAGGCCGGCGGCGAGCATTGCAAAAATGGGTTTCATCAGGAACCTCACAGGCATTCGCGAGGATTATAACGGCAGGGATCAGGGAACAGAAGAACTGCAAGCTGAAAGTTGAGCCGGGCGCCGGGTGCCCCATGTGGCGATCTAGAGGCCGCAGCGACGATTCAGGCTTCCCGCGTCTCAGGGAACCGCTCAGACCGCCAATCCTCAGAGATCCTTCCTGTAAGATGAGCGCAAGCGCGTCTGATCGTCGCGTTCAGGAAACCATCATGGGAATCCTGGTTCGTATGCACTGTTGTCGGCACGTCAATCCAGGTATGAGAAGGAGGAAGCTTATGAGAAAGTTGCTCGCCGTATTTGCCGTCGGAGTGCTCGCCTCTGCGACTTCCGCCGTAGCCATCGCGCAAGACCAAGTCCAAAATGAACTCAATGGATCGATTCAGATCATGAAAGAACTAACCGGGCCCCATACCACCGCTGGCATTCCCAATGACGTACTGAAAGGCGCGAAATGTGTTGCCGTGATTCCCAAGATGCTGAAGGGCGGATTCGTGTTGGGTATTCAACATGGCGCGGGCATCGCCACCTGCCGCCTGGCCGGCGGACGCTGGAGCCCGCCGGCGCCGTTTGACCTTTCCGGAGCCAGTTTCGGCGCGCAAATTGGCGGCGAAGAGATGGGCTACGTGATGATGATCATGAACGACAAGGGCATGCAGGCGCTGAACTCCGGCCATTTCAAACTGGGAGCGGGCGTGAATGCCGCAGCCGGTCCGGTTGGCCGCGATGCCAGCGCCTCCGGAGGCTGGGATGCCGCTATTCTGACCTATGCGCGCGCAAAGGGAATCTATGCGGGCGCAACGCTCAGCGGCGACGAACTGAACCAGGACCACAAGGCCACGAAGGAGCTGTACGGCAAGGAAGAGCCGCTCAGCGCGATCCTCAACGGAAAGGTAAAGATGCCGGCACAGGGCCCGGCGCGAAAATTCGTCGAGACCATCAGTCACGACGTCCAGAGCGCGGCAAAGTAATCGCCGGCACACAGGAGCAAACGGGAGCGGGGCTTCGGCCCCGCTTTGCGTTACGCCCCGTCCGCGTGCCGGAATTTCAATGCGCACCAACCTTTCCCTCGGACGCCCAATCTTTCGCCACGGCGAAAGAAAACTGGGAGAGCATCATCGCGGACCAGCCACAGGAACAGTGATCCCTTACCTGGTATGGCCCGCCGCAAATTTGCGGGATTATCCGGTAGACGCTGGCGTAGAACGCGGCAAGGGCTAACGCCCCAATTCTCGATATTTTGGATTTTTCGGCACGACTAAAGTCATGCCCTGTTACAACGCGTAAGAGATGAGATTTGCGGCGGCCTGCGCTAGTCGCACCGTGCCAGCGTACTTAGGGCACGATGAAGGCTCCGCCCGTGCTGATGGATTGTACCGACGTCGGCGAAGTAAATAACTCAGGTACCGACTGCTCCCGCGAATTGAACTGTAGTGGTGTGCCTGCGGTGGAGTAAAGGGTCCAAAATTCCCTGGCTCCGCTGGGCGGAACAGGGGTAAACCCGGCCAGCTTGGAAAGGTCCGGCACGGTAAACGTGGTGTTTGCCCCCAACCATGTGTTGGTGACAAAGGTATAGACGTTGTAGACCGTGTAATTCGCAGCCGGGGTCTGATACTGGGTCCACGATGAATTGACGACCGGGCCCTGGACCGTGAAGCCACTGGCATTCGCAGCGAAGGTCGGAAAGGCGGCCGCTACCGGTGCGGTGAGCGAATTTGAGGGCGCAGGCAGCGCCAAGGTCACCGCGCTGGCAGTGTTGGACGAAACTACGGAGTGGATGTTTTGCGTGGGTAAGTTTGCAATTGCATGCACTAGATAAAAGTCCGTAGGTTGGCTTTGGCTGCTGGGGACGGTGGGATAAGTCGATTGCGGGACTCCATTGAATGGCGCGGGCAGAGTCACTGACAAGCCGCCAGACGTTTGATATGTGGTGTTAAAACCAGCGGTCGCACCTGAAGGTACGTTGGTAATTTTGGCTGGCGCAGCCCCTATCTCGTCCGCCGCTGTCATGGGCGGGAACGCGATGCTGGTGGAACCCGTCACATTGACGCCTCGCTGGATCTGGATCCCGAGAGCGCCGTTTGCGCCGACTGCCACCAGCGCAACGTCAAACGTCCCGGTTGGTACGCCGGAAAGAGATTGTGTTCCGGATGTACCGCTCATTTCGTCCGACCAGGAGCCTTCGTATAAGTCCGTTGACGTGGCGCCTGGAATCGCCGAGACATCAAACGTCGCGCGTATGTTACCGGACAGCGAGGGGCACGCAAGCGAGAGGGCGGTCGTGTCCGCCGTGGTTGCCTGAATGATGGTTTCGTTCGAATAGGAATTGACGGCGACAAATGTTGGGCACATATAGGCGAAGCCATACGCCGTGGTCCCAGAAGGCAACGTGAACGATACGCTCGAACCGGTAAGATTGAGCGCTTTGAATGTGCCGGTCGTGCCAACCTGATATGCGGCGGCGCTGGGCCGCGTCGCGCCAGCAAACGAAGCGGTGACGGTGGTTCCCGTTGCGCCACTGTTCATGCTGCCGCCGCCACAGCCTGTCAGCGATGTCAGCGCCATTGCCGCCAGGAGCACAAAGGCGACTCGAGTTCCTGGAAAGTAACTATTTTTTTTGTTGGGCGCAATCATGACTCCATGCTTCCGATCGCCTCGCGGATACATCGACACCACAGGACGATGATGATCCGTGAGGACAGCTTTCCAAAGCGAATAACGATGCGCCAATAGTATGCACCAGGATGGCCCGGAACGATGAAAAAAATGATTGACTCACACCGGGTGACGGGGGGCGAATTTCAATTCGCGCCAATCCTGTCATCTGGGCCCCCAGGCTCGCCGCGTCTTTGTTTTGCGGCCAGGTTGGGAAGCGACCCATTCGCCGTAATCGCAGAACCTGCCAGGCGGCCCATATCCCGATTGTGAACGACGTTATTCCTCCAGTGCTTGACATAAAAATTCGCGCAAGCCTCAGGATTTTACGCCCAAGGCTTGCGCGCCATTGATCGAGTTCTCAATGGGGAAACATGAGGGGAATCAACAAATAGGCGGTTGTTGGAGGTACGCGCACCGTCAATTGGCCGTTGGTGGCTGTCAGCACTGCTTGCACGTGGCCGTACCACGTGCCATTTGTATTGATCGTCGCGCCGCCGAGCATAAGGCCCGTGGAGTCGAAGAGGTTCGGCGCTGTCAAGCTGATTAACTCTACCCTGGAGACATCCGGCCCCAGGTTGACGCTTGCCGACACCGTGTCATTGACCTCCTTGTTGTTCAGCAGGGCGCTGATGGCGCCATTCACGCCCCGCACGCCATACGCGGTGAAATTGGCGCTTGTATCCAGCGTAACGGCGCCCGGAACGACGCGGCCCCCCTGCGGAATCAGCGAGAACATCTTCATCGCGTAAAATTCTGGCCCCACCGCCGTGATGGTAGCTCCGTTGTTGTTAATGGGAGAATAAGGACTCTTGTCGCCACCATGGAAGTTGACGCCCTGGCCGCCGTCCTCCGCCATCGTGAACATGAAATCCAGCGACCAGAGCGCGGCGCCTAAGGCGTTGCTCACACCGAGTAATCCGCCACTGGAAAAGGAGCCACATTCTGTTATGCGGGCGCCGAGCATTTGGTTCCCATTGGCTGCTCCCACGATGTTGGTCACCAAATTGTCCAGGGTTGGGTTGGGGTGCTGCAGCATGACTTGCATGGTGCCGCCGGAGCCTACGTAGTAATGTTGGGTCAAGAGCGAAGCAACGCCCGACTCATCGCGCGCAAAGGGGTCAGTGAATGTCGGTATTACTCCCTGTCCCGCGTCTGCGCCATCCATGATCCAGCCGTGCCTGCCGGTGCCCTGGTTCCAACCCGGCACGGTGGCCGTAATTTCGGACTCCTCCTGATCCCAGTTGTAATGGAAATTGTCATAGGTCGAATAGAATTCAGGTTCGTTCCCAAGTTCAAACCCTAACAATCTGAATCCCAGGTCTTTCGCCGCATAACCTGCTTCATCGGCGGCATTCGCGGGGGTGTTGGTTTTAAGATTGATTCCGTAAATCACAGACAAGTTCGGTGGCAGCTCTCTTACAAATTTGGCAAAAGCATCTACTTCGGACGGTGTAATTGCAGTTGCGCTCGATGTCCCGTTCCAGTCCGTTAGATCCACAGTGCCACCGCCGATGCGCAAGACTGCAGGTCCTAGCATGCTGAACAGTTTGATCAGCGGAGTGTTCGTGGCGGAGAACAAACTCTTGGTCAATTCCGCCTTTTCATAGCTCAGCCCGACGAATGATGGGTTTAATGGCACTCCCGCGCCAGAGAAGCTGACCGTGGCCTTGACCGGGTTAGTGCTGCGCATCCCGGTAGCTTCAAGCGTGAAGGAATTCCAATGAATTGCGCCGGGCGTAGTCAGAGTGTGTTGGGTAACTCCAACCGCGGTAATCTGCGGTTGAGTGGTATAGGTAAAATCTGGTCCTGCTTTAACTCCATCCACATGGCAAGATATAACCCATTGCGGGGCGGTCGTATCCAGGGTCAACGTCAAGGTGTGGGTTCCCGGGCCTGCAGTGAAAAAACCATCCCGATTGAAGATTTGGTTTGTCCCGCTCGGGCCTGAGAAAAATTGCACGTTCCCGCTGGATTCCGACAGGATTGCCCAATCGTAACCATTCACGCCGTTCTCATTGAACTGCGCATTGCCATTGCCGGGATACCAATAATTTTCGGCAAAGCCCGCTCCGATCCAGTTACCCGGATTACCGGTGAAGGTCACCGAGGCTGTCAAAGTGTAGATATAGCCGTCCTCGGGCGTAAACGGCAGCAGGACGCTATCCCCCTCGGTGGTGTTCACAGTACCGTTCGTATACAGCATTTTGGAGTTAGCCGCATCCTTCCAGATTGCGGAACTGGCAGCGCCCGCGTCGTTGGTTGCCACGGTGGGTGACTTCTGGTTGATGTTCACTGCCCCACCGTTGAATGTGTCCGAGTAAATGGTTTGAGTATGTCCAGGCGAAGAAAGGAGTAGAGGTATCATTCCTGCCAAAAGAAGATTTCTCATTGTTCTCATGGCTTGGTTAACTCTCACGGCCGGCGCCAGTAAGGCCGCAAACACTGCTGGACGCTGGAGGATGGAAGCGCAGGAGCGTTTTGCTTTTTTCATCTTTACCTCTTTTTCGTTGTCATTTGTGTTTAGAACTTACTCAACGAACTGAAGAGCACCCTCGCCGCCGTATCGATAAAACGACCGCGACAGGCCATCATGTTTGAGTTGCTTTGCTCTCGTCAGCTAATCGAACAGAACACAACGAAGAGCGGCGCCAGCAAGCCTGACCTGAAACTGGCCAGCCTTCCGCTGCCTTATCTGCAAACTGAGCAGGACGATCTACGATTGTGTGACCTGCGGGGAGGCTTAAGTCCGGCCGCGGCTCCAATTCTTTTGTTCAGCAGGAGAATTGAAAGCCAGCTAAGCATCGTTAAACCGAGCCTGCAAATTCAAGTGAATTCTCTGTGGCGCATACGGTGAGGACTACAGTCAGCCGCGGAATGCTACTGGATTGAAGGGTTTTCTCATGATTTACCCTCCGTTCAAATTCAAGGCGTATCGCGCATGCCGGCGCTCGCCCAAGCGGACGAGACATGGGAAACTGATATCCCTTTGCCGAAAATAACCCACCCCCGGCGCACAATTGCGAATGAGGAGCGCAACCTTCCGCCGGTGTCCGCCCTGGGCAGCCCGGCCAATCCAGCCCACGCTCGCAAGCTGCCAGGCCATGCCCAAAGTCACCATTACCCTCAGCGAAGCCGCCTACCGCGAGGCCCTCGCCTGGGCCGCTCTCAACCACACTACCGTCTCCGCGGTCGTGCGCTATTGCATCGAGCGCCTGCCCGGCCTCCCCATCGCCCGCCAGGCCCTGGCTGAAACCGATGCGCGCTTTGCCCGCGTGCAGGCTGCCGCCAAGGCCGCTTCAACTCCTGCCAGGCCCGGTCCAACCTCCGCCAAAAAGCAGCCGCGCTCCTGAAACTCACGCCAAAGCAACAAAAAATCCATCACAGAAACTGTGAGGTTAAACTATTCCAAGCAGAATCAACAGGATGCGGGACAGTTTGGCATCCTTCGCTGTTCCTGTGAAACTGTGAGCACAGTCAAAAAAGGAGCTAAAAGCCCTCATAGGTCCGAATCCGGGAGGATCTCGGCCAGCAGCTCGTGAGCCATCCGCTTCAAGTTAATCCCGCTCGGGCGGACGCCCTTCTCGGAGTTGCTTGAAGAATTGTTTCAGGGCCTTCCGGCTTGCGGAGGCTTCCACCTTGCCTGCATAAGCCACGCCGGTTTTTGATGGAACAAACTGTACTCCTACTCCATCCACGCCCTGACGAATGACCATGGCGTCAACCGCAATCCAGCTATTAGGCGCGCCATACTCTATGTCTGTCCGCTGCAGCGCCATCGAAAACATGGCGCCGGGATGCCAGCGCGCCACAGTGAGCAGGTAAAGGCCCTTTGAACTGATGTCTTTGATTTCCTCAGCCTTGGTTGTGGTGCCGGTCCAGTAATGGCCAGACAACGGGGGCTGTTCCAGCCGCCCCGCGTAGCGGCGATCCAGCAAAAACCACTTGAGCCGAGTCGTGAATGCCGTCAATCTGTTTTCGTTTGTCATCGTGCACCCCAGCCCCGCCGGGGGGAATTGACACTTAAGATACCCTGCAATCAAAGAAAGCACAATAACCCATTCTGGCGTGTAAAATTTTTGGCCTCTCCAGAAGGCGCACAGCCGCCAGCCATCCTCGGCAGGGCGATTGGCCGAAGGCTGATCGCTGATAGCTGATCGTTGATCCGCCGAATCCCGTTGTCAATTCCCACGGCTGTTTCGTAAGATGAACCTTCGAGCCCGCAACAAGTGCGCAACAAGCAGGCGGCTTTCTCCGGAGAAGGATTGCCCCTCCGGAACAGGAGAACCATGTCGATTCAGAGCGACCGTTGGATCAGGGAACAGGCCGTCAAGCACGGCATGATTGAGCCCTTCAGTGAAAAGCAGGTGGCCAGCAGTGTCATCTCCTACGGACTTTCGTCGTATGGCTATGACCTCCGCGTCTCTGACGAATTCAAGATCTTCACCAACGTCAACAGCGCCATCATCGACCCCAAGGCCTTCGACGAGCGCTCGTTCGTCACTGTCCAGGCCGAGTCGGTCATCATTCCGCCCAACTCCTTCGCCCTGGCGCGTTCCGTCGAATACTTCCGCATCCCCAGGGAAGTGCTGACCATCTGCGTCGGCAAGTCCACCTATGCGCGCTGCGGAATCATCGTGAACGTAACACCGTTCGAGCCCGAGTGGGAGGGATTCGTGACTTTGGAAATCTCGAACACCACGCCGCTTCCGGCTAAGATTTACGCCAACGAAGGGCTCTGCCAGATTCTCTTTTTCCACTCCAACGAGCCCTGTGAGGTCAGTTACGCGGATCGCAAAGGGAAGTACCAGAAACAGCAGGGAATTGTGTTGCCCAAACTTTAAGGCGCCTGGGCACAACGGCTTTAGAACGAAAAGGATTGGAGCGCCATACACTGATCTATCCTGCATGCGGCTTCGTTAACGACGGACTGGAGTAGCAGTTGCCTTCAAATCAAAATCCGGGTCCGATCCGCATTGGGTTGGCATCGGATGAACCGATCCGGCTTGCGGGCCTCGCCAGCATCTTTGAGCAGCCGGCCCAGGCAGGAAAGCCCGGCTTGCTGCCCGTGCCGGGAACGATGGATGAGTTGCTGGCGAACGCATCGCTGGAATATCTGGTTGTCGACCTGCACTCGTACTCCAACGGCCTTGAAACTCTGGCTGCGATTCGCAAGGTCCGCCCCGGCCTCCGCTTGATCGTGATTGGTCCCGGCAATGATGACGAGCTGGTTTTGGAATCCATCGTCGCCGGGGCGAGGGCCTTTCTGGATCTGACCGCGGGGCCAGAGACGGTGCGCAAAGCCATCGAAGTCGTCACCGAGGGATCGATCTGGGCACCGCGAAGGCTGCTTTCCAGGCTGATTGACCGCTTGCTCCATTCTTCCGTTTCCAGCGCCTCTGATTCTGCTTCGCGGCTTACGGCCCGCGAGCATCAAGTGCTCGAGCTGATCCTGACCGCGCGCTCCAATCGCGAGATCGCATCGGAGCTTGGCATCGAGGAGCGCACCGTGAAGGCCCACGTCACGCGGCTCATGCGGAAGACCGGCTGTGACAGCCGGGTCAAGCTCTCCGTCTCCGCCGCCAAACTCACCCTCTCCTCGGGGAGAAGTGAGCCGTCCCTGCAAACCAGGAGCGGATTTGCCGCCGAAGTATCGAAAAAGTAAACATTACGATTACCAGAATGCATTGCCCTTAAGTACTCTTGTGAGAGGGCCTTTTTTCTCACACACTTATCTCAAGAAACAACGCAGATCTGGGGAAAGGAGTTCCCCGGCTGCATGATTTCATGAAGCCGGGGAACTCCTCTTTTTTGTTCTTTCACAGCGCAACAGAATAGAAGAATTGATTCGCGGCTGAAGTGTCCAGCCCTCCCCAAACCCTATTCCTGCATCTGAACATTGAGAACGGCGAGTGTGGCCGCAAGATGTAAGTGTGCGCCGCGCAGCCGCCCGTTTTGCAGGCTTCCCGCACGTTTGCTGGCGCTTGGAGGTCGAAATTCCGGAACGCGCGTTCACGCTGGCGGGATTCGTGGTTCTGGTGCTGGCGCGATAAGCTATCGGTATACGCGGGCTATCGCATTTCCAGGGATGATACGGCTCGAAAGCGATACGTCGAAGTAATAGATCGAGTCGACGCGACCACCGGGTAGCGGCGACTTTACAAAGTGCCGGAAGGGCCAGAGTATCTCTGAAAATGCAGTAGAGGTATTTCAAAACGGGACCAAAATCGGGCGAAGCCGTGCTGGCGGCGAAAGGGAAGTTTCCTTTCTCATCGGATCTTGGGTAAGAGCGGGATGCGAATCCAAACTTGAAACGTGAATCTATATCGGCAAGTGCGGGCTGGTGAGGTAATGTGCTTTTTCAACTTTCACTGATCCGCGCCGGCCAAGGCGGCGGAACGGAAAGGATAGGGAATTATGAAGAAAATAGTTAGCGTGATCTGCCTCTCGTTGATGCTCACGTACACAGCGAATGCGGCGACTTCCAAGCAGGATCTGCAAACTCGCATTGACTCGGCAAAGTTGGTGGTGGAGCAGATCATGTCCGCCAAGGACCGCAGTATTCCGCTGAACATCCTGGAGCAGGCTACCTGCGTCGGCGTTGTTCCTGGCATGCTGAAGGGAGCCTTCATCTTCGGCGCGCAATATGGTCAGGGAATTGTCACCTGCCGCACCGGCCATGGCTGGAGCGCTCCGGTCTTTATCCGCCTCGCCGGCGGATCGTTCGGATTTCAGATCGGCGGCCAGTCCACCGACCTGGTGCTGGTGGCCGTGAACGCCCGCGGCTTCCAGGATCTGCTGAAGAGCAAATTCAAGATCGGCGGTGATGCCTCGGCTGCGGCGGGACCCGTGGGCCGCAACGGAGAAGCCGCCACGGACTGGAAGATGAACGCCGAGTTGCTTACCTATTCACGTGCCAAAGGCCTCTTTGCAGGCATTGATCTGAGCGGCACCAGCGTCAGCCAGAACGCCGATGACACAAAGACCTACTACGGTGCCCCGCATACCTTCGAGTCGATCCTCAAGGGCAACGTGGCGGTTCCGCAGGGAGCTGTTCCGTTTGTCCGCACCGTCGCCCATGACTTTATCACTGCCAAAGACACTAAATAAGTCTGGCGAATTTACCGGAGAAGGAAGGCGTGGTTCGGCTGAAGCCGGATCACGCCGTTTGCTTTGCGCGAGCCAAAGCCGCATTGGGAGGAGATAGCAAAGCCAGAGATGCGGTATGCGAAGGCGTAGCCTTCAAGCCGGCACGCCCCCAGAGAGCGGCAACCGGGCAAAGAACATAGAAGGGCGCATCAGGACACACCACTCCTGGTTTTGCCATAAACTGATCTTTGCCTTCAACGATGCGGCAGAGATTCGAGTATTGGACCGTAGTGGCCGTGGCGCGCTTGCTTGGCCGCTTGCCGCGTGCTTTGGCGCGTTTGCTGGCGGGGATGCTGGCGGTAAGCGTCTACTGCGCATTCAAACGCCTGCGGCGGGTGGGCACGCGCAACCTGCGGCTGGCCTTTCCTGATCTCTCCGACAAAGCCAGGAAGAAGATTCTGCGCGGCGTCTATCGACATCTTGGCTGGCAACTGGTCGAGTTCTGCCGTATGACCCGCTACACGGCTGAGAACACACGAAGCTGGATGCGCACGGAAGGCCTTGATCACTATCTGGCCGCGCAGGCTCGCGGCAAGGGCGTGCTGGTTGTTACGGGCCATCTGGGAGCATGGGAACTCTCCAGCTTTTATCACTCGCTGATGGGCCATCCCATGGGCATGGTCATCCGCCGCCTCGACAATCGCCGGCTCGATGCTTTCGTCAACGGCATTCGTTGCATGCACGGCAATTTTGTGCTCCACAAGGACGACTTTGGCCGTGGTCTCCTGACGGCGATGCACGCGGGTGGCACCGTGGGCATCCTGATGGACACGAATATGACCCCGCCGCAGGGTGCGTTTGTGGACTTCTTCTGCGTTCCTGCCTGTACTGCGACGGGCCTGGCACATGTGGCGCGCAAAACCGGCGCAGCCGTGCTGCCGGGCTTCATGCTGTGGGAGCCAGCCGAGCGCCGCTACGTCCTGCACTTCGGCCCGGAAATCGAGATTCCGCATACAGGCGACGTTGCCGGCGACATCCTGGAAGGAACACGGCGTTGCACGCAAGCTATCGAATCGTGGGTCCGGCGCTATCCTGACCAGTGGCTGTGGATCCACCGTCGCTGGAAGACGCGGCCGGCCGGCGAACCCGGCTTGTATTGAAGCCATCGCTTAAAAGGGGAGTCGAGAATGACACTGGGCGAATTGATCGAAGAGCTGGGAGGCACGCTGGCGCAGGGCAACCCGGAGATGGAGTTGGCCGGCGTGCAGTCCGCCAGCGCCGCTGACAGCCTCGACCTGGTTTTTGCCGAGGATGCTGCTTCGGCTGCAAAAGCGCTGGCCAGCGAAGCGGGTGCGGTCGTGCTCAAGCGCGGCTGCCTCAACTCCTATGCTGCCAATCCCGAGATCGGCGTGGTTGAAACGGATCATGCCCGCTTGTGGTTCACGCGCGCGGCGCGGCTGCTCAAGCCCGCATCGCCTCCAACCGGCATACATCCGACAGCGGTCATTGGCGCGCTCGTCGAGTTGGGCGACGAGGTGAGCATCGGAGCGAATGCGGTGATTGGCGAGGGCGCAGCCATCGGCAAGGGCACGCGCATCGGGGCGTGCGCGGTGGTCGGACCCCATGTCAGCATCGGTCAGCAATGCCGCATCTATCCCCATGCGACCCTCTATCGCGGTACCACCCTCGGCAATCGCGTTGTCATCCACGCCGGAGCGGTGCTGGGCGCCGACGGTTTCGGCTATGTGCGCGATCCTGCGACCGGTTCTTACACGCAGTTTCCGCAGCAGGGAACACTGGTGATCGAGGACGACGTGGAGATCGGAGCCAACTCCACCATCGACCGGGGCGCGCTGGCCCAGACGCGCATCCGCAGGGGAACGAAGATTGACAACCTGGTCCACGTTGGCCACAACTGCGACATTGGCGAAGACGTGATCATGGTCGCACTGACCGGCGTTTCCGGCTCCAGTTCGATTGGCAAAGGCGCCCTTCTCGCCGGCCAGGTGGGTATCGGCGACCACGTCAATGTCGGCTCCGGCGTGATTCTCGGCGGGCAATCCGGCGTTTTTAACGGCAAGACACTGACCAACGAAGGCGTCAAGCCCGGCACGATCTTCTACGGCACACCGGCGCGGCCTCTCAGGCAGGTTCTGCGTGAGCAGGCAGTGCTTGCGCGGCTGGCCAAGGAATCCCGCAAATCCAGGGCCGGAGAATAGGAAGTCGCGCTCATGGTGACGATTGTTATTGGCGGCAGCGGGCGCGGCGTGGGCAAAACCGCTCTGGTCTGCGGCCTCATCGGCGCGCTGCCGGAATTCGGCTGGACGGCGGTGAAGATCACCAGCCACGGCCACGGCAAAGACCCGCAGGTATGGGAAGAGGCGGAAGCGGGGCAGGGAACAGACACTGCACGCTATCTGGCGGCGGGCGCGCGCCGCGCCTTTCTGATCACGGCCGAAGATGACGAACTCGAATCAATTGTGACGCAATTCAGTGAGAAGCAGCCGCCGGCAGAACACCTCATCTTCGAATCAAATCGCATTCTGAGGCACCTTCATCCGGACCTTTGCCTGGCGGTTACCGGAGGACGGGCAAGCGAGCAGAAGCCATCATTTGCCGAAGTGCTGAAACGCATGGACGCGATGGTGCAGCTCGCAGAAGCGGACCGAGTTCTTTTCGTCACACCCTTCGAGCGACCGCGCTTTCATCTCGCTTCATTCCAGCGCATCTCGCCGCAGATGCTGGCATGGCTTCGCGAGCGCCTGCATCTTTGATTCGGCAGAGAAGTAAGATAGAAAGGTCAAGCCTGAAAATTCGCGCCCGTTGACTTGGGCCCACGCTCGCATTTATACCCACAACCAACAGGAGAGGAGCAACTATGGACCGGAGAGATTTCCTCAAGGCGGCGACGGCTGCCGCTGGCGCGGCTGCTACAGAGCCATTGCTGGCCTCAGCACTGCCCGCGGATACGAATACCCCGGAGAGTAACGGCATGATCTATCGAACCCTGGGCCGCACCGGCCAGCGCGTCTCCGCGATCGGCCTCGGCGGATACCACATCGGTAAACCGTCCCTCTCGGAAGAGGAATCGATTCAGCTTATCCGCCAGGCGATCGATCGCGGCATCACTTTCATGGACAACTGCTGGGATTACAACGGCGGCGTAAGCGAGATCCGGATGGGCAAGGCCCTGACCGGCGGCTATCGCAACAAGGTTTTCCTGATGACCAAGTTCGACGGCCGCACCAAAGATGCTGCTGCCGCGCAGATCGACCAGTCCCTCCAGCGACTGCAGACCGATCACGTCGATCTGATGCAGTTCCATGAAGTAATCCGGCTTGAGGATCCTGACCGCATCTTTGCCGAGGGTGGCGCCATGGAAGCGATGCTCGCCGCCAAGAAAGCCGGCAAGGTGCGCTATATCGGCTTCACCGGCCACAAGGATCCTTACGTGCACCTGCGCATGCTACACGAAGCGCGCCAGCACGATTTTCATTTTGATGCCGTGCAGATGCCGCTCAATGTGATGGATGCGCACTTCCGCAGCTTCGGCAGCGAGGTATTGCCAGTGCTCAACCGCGAAGGCATTGCGCCGCTGGGCATGAAGTGCTTCGGCGATCACTTCATCCTCCAAAGCAAGACGATCAAGCCTATCGAGGGCCTGCACTATTGCCTCAACCTGCCGATCTCGGTGCAGATCACCGGCATCGACAGCCCGGCAATTCTCGATCAGGCTTTTGAGGCTACGCGCACCTTTCATCCCTTGTCGGCGGAGGAAGTCGCGAGCCTGCTGGCGCGGACCAGCACGGCCGCCAAGGGCGGCGAATACGAGCTGTACAAGACCACCGCGAATTTTGACGGCACCGCGCACAACCCAAAATGGCTGGGATGAGCGGCGGAAGCCTCTACTCCACCTCGAAGAGCCCCGGGAGCGCTTCGCCCGCCTTGCCCTCCACCACGTGAGTAAAGGCCGAAGCGTTCAGCGGCTCTTCCGGGCCCACGTAGACGGCGCGGGCGCCGCGCTGCCGCGCCCAATGCACAAAGCTGGCCGCGGGATAAACCGAACCGGATGTGCCCACCACCAGCATCAGGGTCGATTGATGGATCTCGTCCTGAATGCGCTCCATCTCCAGAGGAACTTCGCCGAAGAAGACGATGTGCGGACGCATGCGTCCGCCACAGGCACAACGGCCCACTTCGTCCAGGCTGCGATAGATGGCGTGATCTTCGACCGGCGGCCGGCCACACTCACGCTCGCAGCGTGATTTGGCGAGCTCTCCGTGCATGTGCACCAGCCGTGCCGAGCCGGCGCGTTCGTGCAGATCATCAACATTCTGCGTGCAGAGAAAGAAGCGATCGCCTAACTTCGCTTCCAGTTCCGCCAGCGCAAAGTGGGCAGGATTCGGTTTGGCTTTTTGCCCAGCCTCGCGCCGCGCCGAGTAAAACGCCCACACGCCGGCGGGGCTGCGCCGCCAGGCTTCCGGCGTGCACACGTCCTCGATGCGGTATCCGGCCCACAGCCCGTCCGAGGCGCGAAAGGTGGGCAATCCGCTCTCCGCGCTGATGCCCGCGCCGGTCAGGACAAAGACACGGTCCTGTGAGGCGATGGAAATCTTCGCCAATGTGAACTCCTGGCTACCAGCTTTCAGCTTGTTCTGTGCTCTGGCGGCGAAGGTTGTTCGGGCACAATTTAGCTGAAAGCTGACGGCTGTTAGCTGATAGCTGCCTTTACGGCGTGAGCAAAATCTTTCCTGTTGTCTTGCGGGCTTCCATGTCAATTTGCGCCTGCGCCGCTTCGGCCAGAGGATAGGAGAACTCGGTTCGCAGCTTCAGCTCCCCCTTGGCCACCCAGCCCAGCACGTCGCCGGCGCGCTTCTCGAGCTCTGCCCGGGTTGCAACATAATGCCATAGCGTGGGCCGGGTGATGAACAGCGATCCCTTGCTGCTCAACTGGATCAGATCAAAGGGCGGCACCGGGCCGCTGGAAGCGCCGAACAGCGCCAAGAGCCCGCGCGGACGGAGGCAGTTCAGGCTGCCCTCGAAGGTATTTTTGCCGACCGAGTCGTAGACGACATCAACACCCTTACCATTGGTCAGCCGCTTGACCTCCGCCACAAAGTCCTGCTGCGAGTAAAGAATTGTGGCTGCGGCTCCGGCCTCGCGGGAGAGCCCCGCCTTGGCGGGTGTGGAGACCGTGGTGATGACGCGCGCGCCAAGGCGTGTAGCGATCTGCGTCAGCAGCAGGCCCACGCCGCCCGCGCCGGCATGAACCAGCGCCGTGTCGCCGGCCTTGAGCGGGAAGGTGGAGTTGGCCAGATAATGCGCCGTCATGCCCTGCAGCATGGCGGCGGCGGCCTGCTCCGGCGTGATGCCCACCGGAACCTTCACCAGTTGCGCCGCCGGAACCAGCGCGTATTCGGCGTAGCTGCCGAGCACGCTTGTCGAGGCCACCAGGTCGCCGGCGGCGAATCCCGTCACGCCCGGCCCCAACTCCTCTACGGTGCCCGACGCTTCGCTGCCCGGCGTGAAGGGCAGTGAAGCTTTATACACGCCTTTGCGAAAGTAGATTTCAATGAAGTTGACCCCGATGGCTTCCACGCGGATCAACACCTGCCCCGGTCCCGGCTCGGGGATAGGCAACTCGGCCTGCTGAAGGACCTCGGGCCCGCCTGTTGCATGAATCTGGACTGCTTTCATATCAGGCTAAGAATGAACCTTGAGGCCGGGCTGCCGCAAGAGCTAAAGGTGGCACGCGGTGAAATGCCGCTCCAATTGCCCTTCAACGTTGAACCCCGCCCGGGCAGCGCCAAGGCGGGGTTCGCAGTATCTTAGCTTGGAGTCTTTCCGGATAAATCGTCGCTAAAAATTGCCGTCGCGCCGGTCGGGCAGCAGGCTCTGCTCATCCGGAGACGCCAGCCGGACCAGGCGGTCGATGGTGTAGGGCGCGGTGTGCTGGCTGGTGTGATAGTGGCGCACCTGCAGCTCACCAAGCAGGCCAAGCGCCAGCAATTGAATGCCTGCCACAATCAGCACTCCGCCGATTACGAACAGTGGCGCGTGCTGATCCATGACGTTCTGGTGCGGCTCCAGAATCTTCATTCCGAGCAGTGCTGCCGAAATAGAGCTGCCGGCCAGAATGCCCAAGGCGCCGAAGAGACCAAAAAAATGCAGCGGGCGGCTCATGTACTTCAGCAGGAAGCGGATCGTCAGCAGATCAAAGAAGACGCGAAACGTGCGCCCGATCCCGTAATGGCTCTTGCCCCGTATGCGGTTTACGTTCTTGATCGGGATCTCGCAGATCGACGCGCCGTACCAGCTTGCCAGCGCCGGAATAAAGCGGTGCATCTCTCCATAGAGCGGAATATTCTGGATCACTTCGCGGCGATAGGCCTTGAAGGTGGTGCCGAAGTCGTGAATGTCCACGCCGGAGAGCTTGGCCATCAGCCAGTTGGCGCAGCGCGAAGGAATGCGCCGCAAGACGAAGTTGTCGATGCGATCCTTGCGCCAGCCGGAGACGACGTCGTAGCCCTCCTCCAGCTTCTCGATGAAGTGGGGAATCTCGTTAGGATCGTGCTGCAGGTCGCCGTCCATGGCAAGAATGAACTCGCCCGAGGCATGATCGAAGCCGGCGGCCAGCGCGGAGGTCTGTCCAAAGTTGCGGCGCAGCTTGACCACCAGCACGCGGCTGTCTACCGCGGCAATCTCTTCCAGCAGCTTGTAGGTGCGGTCGCTGGAGCCGTCGTCCACCAGCACCAGTTCAAAGCTCTCGCCCACCTGCTCCATTACCTGCTTCAGGCGCGCGTAAAGAGCGGTAACATTTTCTTCTTCGTTGTGAAAAGGAACAACGATCGAATATTTAACCATGACTCTAGTGTAGACGCAAATTTACTCAGGAAGATGCGGTTTAATTGCTGAAACTTGCGGTTTCCGGCGTGGGTACCGGTCTCGGCAAGTGCGGTCCTGACCGGGCCGGTTACCGCTCCAGTTCGTCGAGCATGCCCTGCATCTCGCTGAGAGCATGGCGATTACCGGTGCGAGCGGCGCACGAGATTCCGGCCTTGAGCCTCTCGATAGCCTCGGCCGTGCGCCCGGACGAAGAGAGGGTTTGGGCCGACATGAAGTAACCGGCCGTGTAGTCGGGGTCGTTGGCAAGCAGTGTGTCGAACTCGGCCAAGGCAGCGGCGGTCTCGCCCTGGGCGGCCAACTCCATGGCAATGCCGTAACGCGCAAAGCTGTTCTTCGCGTCCAATTCCAGAATCGCCTTGAGACCTGCGATCTTGTCCATCCTGTTTGTGTCCGTTTCTTTTGTGGTGTGGGTCCGGTGGGATTTGCGAATTTGGCGGGGATTGCCGAAACTGGAACTGTCTGCAATGCCGATCAGTCTCACGCGATCATTCGCCGTTAGATTCATTGTATCCGGCGGCGATGGAGGCTTCGACAGCGGATCGAGCCAGATGAAGAAAAGGGAGTCATTCCAATATGAATTCTGCCGGGAGCAACCCGCTTGTGCGCACCGTGGCCAGCACGCAGTCGGAGATGACGGAGATCATCCTGCCCAACGACACCAACACCCTCGGCCATCTGCTGGGCGGAAGATTGATGCACTTTATCGATCTCACAGGCGCCATGGCGGCCTACCGGCACTCGCGCACGCATGTCGTCACGGCGGCCATGGATCACATCGACTTCATCCGCCCGGTGCATCTGGGCGATCTGGTGACGCTCAAATCGAGCGTGAACCGGGCCTTTGCCCACTCCATGGAGGTGGGCGTGAAGGTGTGGGCGGAAAACACGCGGACGGCCTCGATTGCGCACGTCGCCAGCGCCTACCTGGTCTTTGTGGCTGTTGACGAAAGCGGTCGCCTGCAGGCGGTGCCGCAACTGATTCCGGAGACGCCCGACGAGATCCGCCGCTATGCGGACGCCCTGCGCCGCCGCAAGTACCGCGAAGCCGAAAGCGCCCGCCGCAAACAGGAGCGGCTGGCCACGGCTGCCCAGGAAGAGGCGGAGGCCGGCAAACCCTGAGTCGTGACGCACAGCGACCGATGGATTGGATGCGAAGTGCAGTCAGCACAGGATCAATCACCAACGCCCAAAGATTATCCTCGCCGGATCGTATGCCTGACCGATGAGACGACCGAGATCCTCTATCTGCTTGGCGAACAGGATCGTATCGTCGGCGTCTCGGGATTCACTACGCGCCCGTTAGAAGCGCGGACCAAGCCGCGCGTGTCAACCTTCCGCGACGCCGACTGCGAGGCCATTCTCGCCCTCCAGCCGGATCTGGTATTGACCTTCTCTGACGTGCAGGCCGAGATCACGCGCCAGCTCGTCTCGCGTGGGCTCACTGTGCTCAACTTCAACCAGCGCAGCATCGGCGAGATCTTCGACACCATTGCGCTACTCTCGCGCCTGGTAGGGAGGCAGAATGAGGGCCAGGCGCTCATCGAGCGCTTCAAGCAGGGTCTCGATGAAATCGCGGTATCCACAAAGGCGTTCCCCTATCGGCCGCGTGTCTTCTTTGAGGAGTGGAATGATCCGCTGATCAGCGGAATCCGGTGGGTCGAGGAGCTGATCGAAATTGCGGGAGGTGAAGCTCTCTTTCCCGAATTGCGCGAGTGCGGGAAGGCACAGGACCGCATTGTGGAACCCACGGCCGTGGCGGCCCGCGATCCTCAGGTCGTCATCGCTTCCTGGTGCGGAATGAAAGTGAAGAAGCAGGTGATCCTGTCGCGCCCGGGTTGGGAAGCGACCAGCGCCGTGCAAAGCGGGCATATCTACGAGATTCCATCGGGTTGCATCCTGCAGCCGGGGCCTGCCGCGCTGACGGATGGAGTCCGGCAACTGCATGCAATCCTCGCGCGCGTGGTTGGCGTGGATGTCGCACCCGAGCTAGGACCGCGCCCGGCAGGCCAGACGCATCTCCTGTAAAATTTAGCCAAGACCATTCCGCAAGATCGCTTCTTACGGCAAGTGGCCGGAGCTTCCCTGAGCAAGCCAGGCAGGATCCTCGTAAGACAGGACGTTGAAAAGGAGTAACTGAATCCAATGGCTCATCCACATGCCATGCCCGCGCCGGTAGCGTTGCCCGGCGTTTCCAAAATCGTCGCAGTCGGCTCCGGCAAAGGTGGGGTAGGCAAGACCACTGTCGCCGTCAATCTGGCTATTGCGCTCTCCAAGCTGGGCCAGCGCGTGGGCCTCATCGATGCAGACATTTATGGCCCCAATGTCCCGCTGATGATGGGATCGAGCGAGCAGCCGAAGGTCGGCGACGGCAACGTGATTCTGCCCAACCTGACGCACGGCATCAAGACCATTTCCATCGGCTATATCTCCCCCGGCGACAAGCCGTTGGTGATGCGCGGCCCCATGCTGCACCAGATCATCCGCCAGTTTCTGCAGCAGGTGGACTGGGGCGAGCTGGATTACCTGATTATTGATCTGCCGCCGGGCACCGGAGACGTGGTGATTTCCCTGGTGCAGACCGTGCCGCTCACCGGCGCGGTGGTTGTTTCGACGCCCAGTGACGTGAGCCTTGAAGATGCGCGCAAGGCGTTGGAGATGTTTGCGCAGGTCAACGTCGAAGTGCTCGGAATCGTCGAGAACATGAGCCACTTCACCTGCCCGCACTGCAACCATCAGATTGACATCTTCTCAAAGGGCGGTGCGGAGCGGACGGCGAAGCGCTTCAGCATTCCTTTCCTTGGTTCCATCGAGCTGGTTCCCGCCATCCGCGAGGGTGGCGATCGCGGGTTGCCTGTCGCCCTGGCCGGGCCGAAGAGTCCGCAGGCAGCGGAATTTTATCAGATGGCCGAGAAGGTAAAGGAACAGGCCGAAGCCGCGGCGGCCTCCGCCACGGATGTGCTGGAGATCAGCTAAGATACGTCTCCTTCGCGGGCAATCCTTGCGATTTCAGCCCCGAAGTGGTGCTTCTTTGCGCGGGAAGCACCACTTGAATTCATCACTTCGGTCTACAGCGGCGGGCGAAGCGCCGCAGCGTCGATTCGAGCGGCGGATCCCCGAGGCAGGGAATCGCCGGCTTCCCTGAAGTCCCAATGGCTGTATCTGCGGAGAAGCCGCTAAGAGGCAGATTCGAAGGTTGATTCGAGGATGTGGCCCATCTTCTCGCGCTTGGTCCTGAGGTAGCGCTCAAACGTTTCCTGCGGCTCAACCTCAGCCGATACGCGCTCGACCACGGCGATGCCTGCCGACTCCAAAGCTGAGACTTTATCCGGATTATTGGTAATGAGCCGGACCTGAGAGACGCCCAACAGCTTGAGGACCTCGGCCGGCAGCTCGTACTCGCGGCAGTCGGCGGCAAAGCCCAGCTCGACGTTGGCGTCCACCGTGTCCAGGCCCTGGTCCTGCAACTCGTAGGCCCTGAGCTTGGCCATCAGGCCGATGCCGCGGCCCTCCTGCTGTTCATACAGCAGAATCCCCGCGCCCGCCACGGCGATCTTGCGCAGGGCGAGCTCAAGCTGCAAGCGGCAATCGCAGCGCAGTGAACCGAAGACATCACCGGTGAGGCATTGCGAGTGGATGCGGACCAGCGGCGCTGCGGCGTGGATGTCGCCCATGACGAGCGCAACCAAGCCCTCGGTTCGGCCGCCGTTTTGCTTCTCCGGACCGCAGTCAGGCCGCGCCGCGTCGGTCTGGCCCTCAAAGCCCAGAATGCGGAAGGCACCCCACCGGGTGGGAAAATCGGCCTCGGCGATCTTCTTCACGCATTCAAATCCCATAAACCTATTTTACTTCTTGGATCGTAACGCACTGCGATCCCCATCACAGGAGGTGGGACGGGTCCGGCCAGCCTCCATCCATTAGCCGCTTCGCAGCGGGACGCGATACATTGATTGCGTGGAACATACCAACACGCTGATTCTGATCACGCTGCTCGTCAAGCTGGGCGTGGCCGCCGCCGTGGCCAGCGCGCTGGCGCGGTCTCACACCTTTCAGCGGTTGCTGTTTGCCGAGCATCGCCGCTTCCGCGAAACCGCGGGCCTGCTGGCGTTTTTCCTGGTGCCGCTTACGCTGGGCGTATGGGTGCGCACCAAGGTGCAAAACTTCCTGGCTGCCGACATCTCCTTTGAAACAACGATTCTGCTGGGCCTGCTGCTCGGTCCTGGCTGGGCCATGCTGGGCGGTATGGTGCTGTCCATACCGGCCCTCTTTCACCACGAGTACCTGGCTCTGCCGTTCAACGCGGTCCTTGGTCTGGCGGCGGGCATTCTGGGCCGGTTTGTCGAGAAGGAGGAGATCTGGTCCTTCACGCCGTTTATTGATCTGAGCCTTTACCGGTGGGTACGCCGCAATCTCCGCAAGCCGCGCATCGACCGCCAGATCATGATGCTGTTTCTGATCGTGGCCATGGAGATCGCGCGCGAGTGGGTGGCGCGGAACCTTCCGCATGAGACCGGGCCGCGCTGGCTCTTTGCGCTCAACACGAACTCCTGGGGCTTGCAGGTGCTGGTGTGGCTGTGCGCGCCCATGGTGGTGGGCATCGCGCTGAAGGTGTGGAATGCCCTGCGCGTCGAGTTGTCGCTGGAGGAACAAAAGCGCCTGCTGCTGGAGGCCCGGCTGGACGCTCTGCAGCGGCAGATCAATCCGCACTTTCTCTTCAACACGCTCAACTCGATCGCCTCGCTGGTGCGAGTGCGTCCAGAGCTGGCCCGCGACATGACGGTGAAGCTGGCCAACATATTGCGCGCTCTGCTCAAGGATCACGACACCTACGTTCCGCTGAGCGAGGAGCTGAAGTTTACCGACGATTATCTGGACATCGAGGTGGTGCGCTTCGGCGCCGACAAGCTGAAGGTCGAAAAAGAGATCGATCCGCGCACGCTGGATCTCCTGGTGCCCAGCATCCTGCTACAGCCGTTGATTGAGAACAGCATCAAGCATGGGTTGGAGCCGCGCATTCACGGGGGCACTGTGACCGTGCGCAGCCGCCTCGAAGGCGACCGCATCCGGATCGAGGTGGCCGATGACGGCGTGGGCATCAGCGCGCGGCCGGCTTCCGCACTGCAGCGCAGCGGCGCCGGCATCGGTATGAAGAATGTGCAGGAGCGGCTGGATGTGCTCTACGGCAACCAGGCGCGATTTAACGTGGTGAGCAGCCCCGGGCGCGGCACGCTGGTTTCCATCGAGATTCCGGCGATGCTGAGCAGCGTCGCCTGAGCCGCCCGAGGCAGCAGTCCCTGTTCGGTTACTGGAATGAAGGCCGCACGCAGAGCCATTCGCGGTATCCTCGAAAGATGGTGCGCTTCACGGTACTGGCGTCCGGCTCGAAGGGGAACAGTACGGTCATCACCGGTGGCCGCACGCGCATCCTGCTGGACGCCGGGCTGAGCTGCCGGGAGCTGTTCCGCCGCATGAAGCTGGCCGGCGAAGATCCAGGGACTCTGGACGCCATCGTCATCACCCACGAGCACCAGGATCACGTGAACGGACTGGCGGTGACGGCGCGCAAGCTGGGCGTTCCCGTGTACTTCACCGAGGCCACCCACCGCGCCTGGATGCGCTGGCTGACGCCGCGACGGCAGATGACCTATGCGCAGTGGCTGGAGGCCGCCGCGGCGGCCCGCAAACAGGCGGCTGAGCGGCAGTCCGGGGCCGATGTGGCCGCCGAAGCTGAAGAGCCAGAAGTGCTGGCGGCTGTCGAGGCCGAGGAGGCAACCGCTGCCGCTTCAGAGGCAAGTCTTCAGCAACCGCCATCCCGGAAAGAGGATCCTGCCTGGCTTCCAGCTACGGAGTACTTCCAGGCCGGTAATCCCTTTGAAATAGGAGATATTTCCCTGAATCCGTTTACCATTCCTCACGATGCCGCTGACCCGGTGGGTTTTGTCATTAGGGCCGAAGGGGTGAGGATGGGCTTTGCCACCGACCTTGGCTACATTCCGCCGAACGTGAAGGCGCAACTCAAGGGGCTGGCGTTGCTGTTGCTCGAATCCAATCATGACCTGGAAATGCTGCGCGACGGCCCTTATCCCTGGTCGGTGAAGCAAAGGGTGCTTTCGCGGGTGGGGCATCTCTCCAATGAGGCTGCCGCAGGGTTCCTTGAAAGCGCATACGACGGACAGGCAACCTATATCATCCTGGCGCATCTTTCCCAAAGTAATAACCTACCGGAACTGGCGCGGTTGGCAGCGGAGCGAGCCTTAAGCGGAAAGGCAAGTTTGCTGGCTAACCGGCTTTTACTGGCAGGGCAGGATGAACCGCTTTCTTCTGTCTGTTTTTAATGAACTTAGTGTAGAATAGGCAGATACGGGCGTCACTCTGATTTGGGTAGAGTTGGCAAGGAAAGTGCCGCGGGAGATACCTTATGCCGCGACATGGCAGGTCGGCACAGAATCGCCGGGGACCAGTAACGCGTCAAATGAATGGAAGTTCCTTTAGCCTGACAGGCCGCGCGACGCTGAAGACGGCCAAACACATTCTTTGCAAAGCGAGTCTCTACATTTATGGCAAGAACAAGATGCACTGATCGAGTCGTGGGCGCCATTCTGGCGAGCTGGCGATATGACATTTCGGGCATTTACCCGGAGATGCGTAAAGACTACGAGCATCATTTTGCCGAATGCCCCCATTGCCGGGCGCGGCAGAAGTTTCATCGCACTCTGGATCTGACGCTGGCCGTTCTGACCTCGCTGTCGGTTCTCTTTTTCCTCTTTGCGCTTGCGGTTCTCAAGCACATCAAGCCCCTGGATCATGTCGCGTTCAGCGTTTTCGGGCTGGACATCTACGACATGTATCACATGCTGGTCTCAGCGGGTGTTGCGGGACTGTGTTTCTCGGTGATTGCGGTAGTGCTGGTATTTACCGCTACTCCGGTGCCGACGTAT
>JAJZVZ010000017.1 GCA_021846945.1 Acidobacteriota bacterium
CTTGCTCATTGTCATTTTGGTCCGGCCCAGGTCCTTTGTATTGTCATAGCCCAGGCCCCACTCGCCCGTCGCTTTACTGACGATGAATTCCCACTGGTCCGGGTTGGCGATGTCGACGAAGAGCGTATATGTCCCGGCCGGGACGTTCAGATCTCCGATGGTCAGGTTCGCGTCGGTGTGCAGCGTGGTGGCGGCGTTGGCTCCGGCACGCCACACAGGGTAATGCACATCGTGGCTGATGAGGCCATCCTTGGTGAAGATGTGTCCTTCGCGGCCTTTCACCCGGGGCGAGCTGTAGTTGATGGTAATGGTCTTGCCGTTGATGGTCACCGAGGCTTTTTCGGGCGGACTGGCCGGCGGCTTCTTCTGGGCAGACAAGGTGGCGGCGAAGGCGAGAAGGCATATGCAGACGAAAAGTCGCTTCATGATCATGTTTCTCCTTCGGACAGAATTCCTGCGTTGACGAATCAAGCCTGACCGGACGATTGTCGCACTACCTGCCCTGCATCGAAAAGCAATATTGCATCCTCTCGCGTGACTGTGCCGCAAATCTTACCGGGAGCTTGGCCTGGGATTGGCGGCGACGATCCGGTAACTACCCGAGCCGAGGACAAGCTCCAGTCCATCAGCGGTGGCCTTGGACGACTGCACACCGGTCGCCTGAGCAGGGGAGAGGCCGCCAATCTTCACGCTTTCAGGAGCGGCTGTGGGCACTTCTACGGTTACCGTGGCGTTGGCGGGAATGATCAGGCTATAAGCGGTCTGGGCCGGGCCGCGCCGCCAGTTGCTTTGAATCAGGCCCAGCGCAGAGCGATAGCTGCAACGGACCCAGGCGATCCGCGCGGGAACGTAGGGATTCAGCACAATCTGCCGCGGCGGAGCGGCGGAGAGATTCACGTTGATGCCGCCCAGGCCGCGATAAAACCATTCCTCCGCATGACCCAGCATCAGGTGATCCTGCGAGCTGCGGGGATCCGCGTCCCAGGCTTCGGTGAGCGAGGTGGCTCCCTGAGCCAACTGGTCGCCATAGCTCGGCGCGTCGGTCCGTTCAAGCATGTCGAGGAGCACGTCGGAACGGCCTCCCTCGATCAGCGCATCCACCACGTAACGAAAGCCGACATCGCCAGCGGTCACGTGGTTGTTGTGGGCACGAATGTCATCGACCAGCGCCTGAAGCACATGGGCGCGCTCGTGCTCCGGAACCATGCCGAGCGCCAGCGGCATGGCCTGCGCGGTCTGGCTGCCTTTGTCGTAGCGATGGTGCTCAGTATCGAAGAAGCGCGCATTGAAGGCGGCGCGCTCCTGCTCCGCCAATTGCTGAAAGTGCCGGCTCTCTTCGTCGAGACCCAGCAGAGCTGTGGCCCTTTCCATGACGCGCAGGTCCTGGTAATAGGTGGCCGTGCCGGTGACACCCGGCGTGGTCAGCTTGGAGATGCCGGGCTCGCCGGGACCGATGTCGTACCAGTCGCCGAGGCCGTACGAGATGATGCCGTTGTGCGCGCGCGTGCCGAGATAGGCGGTGTAGGCGCCCATCACGCCGAGTTGCGCCGCCAGGAAGCGGCGGTCGCCGGTGCGCTGGAAGACGTACCACGGAGCCAGCACCGCGGCGCTGCCCCACTCTGGCGAGTCGTCGAAGACGCCGTTGTCTACCTTGAAGACGACGTATTGCGGCGCGATCTCAGGAACGAGGCCGGCTTTGGCGCCGCTCTGCGTCTGCGCGTCGGCGATGTTGCGGGCCGTGGCCGCGTACAGTCCGGCAAAATTGAAGTCGTAGAGCATCGAAGGCGCCATCAGGTGCGTCTCTTCAAGCCAGCCCAGCTTTTCGCGGTGAGGGCAGTCGGTGAAGATGCTCACGGCGTTGTTCTCAATGGCGCGCAGAATCAGCGTGTGGATGCGATTGAGCAACTGATCCGACGACGCAAAGCTGCCAACGGGAGCAGAAGACGTATGCACGGCCTCGCCGCGCAGGGCCAGCAGCCGCGGTTTGCCCGCTGCGCCGGCTGCGGAGCCAGTGACCGCGCCCTCCACCTGCACATAACGAAACCCATAGTAGCTGAAGCGCGGATGCCAGTGTTCGATGCCACCGCCCTTCAGCGTGTACGTGAACCACTCAGGACGTCCCGAGCTGCGCTGCGAAACCGTGCCGTCCTTGTTGAGAAGCTCGCCGGGAATGAGCTTGACCGTGGCGCCTGCCGGGCCGCGAACCGCGATTGCCGGCCAGCCGGCAAAGTTCTGGCCGAGATCGTAGACGAACACGCCGGGCCGGGGCTGCGTGATTTTGACGGGCGTATAAACGTGCATCACGCGAATGGGAGGCGCCAACTCAGGCCGCAGCGTTCCGCCCGGGCTGGTGGTCACCAGCGCATGAGTCCAGCGGGCGTCGTCGTAGCCGGATTGGTCCCAGTGCGCGGGCTCGCGGCGGGCATCGTAGTCTTCGCCTCCGTAGGTGGAGGAAAAGTTGATGGGGCCGGGCGCGGTCTTCCATGAGCCATCGCTCGCGATGTTGACCGTCTCGCCATTTGCCAGATCAACTGTGAGCTGCACGATGCACTTCGGCGGGCCGAAGCTGCCAGTGAATTTGGTGTAGCGGCCCGGCGTCTTCAGCACACGGTACATGCCGTTGCCCAGCATTACGCCGATTGCGTTGCCGCCTGCGTGCAGCAGCGCGGTGACGTCGTAGCTGTCGTAGAAGACTGTCTTCCGGTAGTCGCTCCAGCCGGGAGTCAGCACGTCACTGCTGACCTTGCGGCCGTTGATACGCAGTTCATCCTGCCCCATGCCGGAGGCATAGAGCATGGCGCGCGTCACCGGCGCGGGCAGCGTAAAGCTCTTGCGGAAGAGCGGCATCGGCTGCTCGTCGGCCTCCGCATCCGTGGCGGCCGCGGCGATCCATTCGGCGTCGATCTTCGGGGCTTGCGTCCAGTGCGCTGGCTGGCTCCAGGCGGTGGAGTGGCCGTCTTCGTCCCAAACCCGCACCTGCCAGGTGTATGCGTGGCCGGCTTCGAGCGTCAGCCCGCGATACACGACTCCGAGGGTCTGGCTGCTCTCAATCTTGCCGGTGTCCCACAGGAACGGCTGGCCGATCGCGCCCGCCGCGGTGACGCGCACCTGGTAGGCCGACTGCCGAACGCCGCGCAGAGCGGTAGAAGAAGCATCGTCAGTCCAGGAGAACTCGGGACTCTGGTCCGCTACGGCCAACGGCTCTGCCTGCCCATCGCAGCGCAATCCAGAAGGCGGAGCCAGATGCGAGGACAGTGGAGCGGCAAAGACGGCCGACGCAAAAAACAGAATTGCCCAGGCCATGACCACACTCTTGCATCGCGTGAGAAGAATGCCGGCGAATGTCAACATGGAAAGATGCATCCAGTCGTCATAATTCCGTTTCTTTGCTCCAGAGATATCTTTGCGGAAGCACTATGCACCACGCACGACCCGCTTCAGCGTCGCCTCTGCCGGAGCGTAGCCGGGAAAGTTGGGCGAGAGCATCATGCCTTGCGGTCTCGGCACCAGCTTTCCGTCCCTCACCCACTCGGGGCCGCGCTCTTCGAGATGCGCCACGAGTCTTTCGCGCCACAGCTTTAACTGCGGACCGTATTCCGCCGAGCCGGAGAGATCCTTCAGCTCATGCGGATCGGTCTCCAGGTGAAACAACTGCTCCTTTCCGTGCTGGGCATGGTAGAGATACTTCCACCTGCCGTCGGTCATTCCGTTCCAGTGATTTGAGGGGCTGTAGCAGATGTTGTGCTCCAGGTCGATGTACTCGCGCCAGCCTTTGCCGCCGCTCCGCACCAGTTCCAGCAGGCTTCGGCCCTCGACCGCTTCCGGAATCGGTGCGCCGGCGGCGTCCAGCGCTGTGGGCACAATGTCGCGCAGTTCCACGGGGTTATCCATGACCCGTCCGGCAGCGTTCATGTTCATGCTCGCGGGCGGGCGCATCAACATGGGAACGTGCGCCGACTGCTCGTATCCGTAAGACTTTCGCCACAGATTCTGATCACCCAGCATGTCGCCGTGATCGGAGATGAAGAGAACGAGCGTCTCTTCGAGCAGCTTGCGCTGTTCGAGCACGTCGAGGATGCGCCCGATCTGCTCATCGACAAAGCTGACCGACCCGTAGTAGCCCTGGCGCGAGTGGCGAATCACCGCCGGCGACAGCTTGCCGTGCCAGATCTCGTTGTCGGGTCCACTGCGCGGCTCGTAGATCTTTGCCCAATCCGCCACGTGCGCTTCAGGCAGCGGGCTGTTCTCGTACATGTTGAAGCAGCGCTCGGGCGGGTCGTAGGGGCTGTGCGGGCGGATGAAGGATACCTTGAGAAAGAATGGCTCCGCGCGCTCGTAGCCTTTCAGGAAGTTGACCGCGGTCTGACCGGTCCAGTGGGTGTCGTGCATCTCTTCCGGATAGACAAACGGCCGGGCGCGGTAGTCGTTCCAGGTCAAGCCGGTGGCATGAGGATCCTTATCGGGCAGATGCGACCAGAACCATGCTTCGTAGTCACAGCGCTCCTCCCAGGAAGCTTCAGTCTGCGGACCCTGCTTATGGAACCAGTAAGAGCAGTGCTCATCAGACACCAACTGGTGATAGCCGTGCGCATTGCGAATCGGACTGTAGTGATTCTTGCCGATGGAGGTGGTGTAGTAGCCGGCCTCCGCCATCGCCCGGCCCTTCTCGACGGGATACGGGTTGGTGGCCATGTGCGTATAGCCCAGCATTCCGTTGCGCCAGGGCCCCATGCCGGTGAGCAGCGCGCTGCGCGCCGGCGTGCAGGTGGGCGTGGTGGAGTAGGCCGCGCTGAAGCGGACGCCTTCGCGGGCGATGCGGTCGAGGTTCGGCGTGCGAATCACCGGGTTTCCGTAAGCTCCCACGCAGTCGAAGCGCAGCTGATCGGCCATCAGCAGCAGGACGTTGGGCCGGTCGCGCTTCACTGTGTTGGCGCTATATGCCGGGGATTCGCCTTTCTGCGCAGGCGTCCGAAGGCCTCCGGCGAGAATCGCCGCCCCTGCGCCGCCGACAAAGTTTCGTCTGTTCATCTCCGCTCCTCGCGTGTCTATCTTTCGGCCAGTGCCTTGCGAATCGTCGCGGCCGCCTGCTGGGCCTGCACCGCGTACCCCGCAGGCGTAAAGTGAACGTCGCCGCTGTGCAGGTCCTGGTGCTTGAGCATCAGCGCATGCTGATCGTCGGTGGGGATGCCGTCGCGGCGCATAACGGCCGCGGCCAGGCGGTTGCGCTCATTGATGCGCGCATTGGTTGCCTCGTTGCCGGTTGCATCGTGCAGCACGGGCGTCGTGCTGGCCCAGATCAGCTTTGCATCCGGCGCTCCGCGGCGCAGGGCTGCGATCATGTCCGGCAACCCCGATGCATACTGCTGCTCGGTGTAGCCCCAGCCGTGCATGCCGTTGTTGAAGTGGACCACTGCGAAGTGAACGCCCATCATGCGGAAGTAGTCGTGCAACTGGCCTGGCAGCCTTGGGTCGCCGCTGGCGCACGAAGTGGCAAAGAGATAGACATTCGCAACCCCACTCAGGTCTTTTGCGACTTGAGGATAATAGCCGCGCGTAATAGAGTCGCCGACCAGCAGGACGTTGGGCAGGTTGGTGGTGGGAGTCTCGGGCCGGTCCGTCCATGTCCACTCAATCTTTTCGGTGATGGGGAGATGCGCCTGTGCCATCGCACCCAGGGCACAGAGCCATATCGTGGCCAAAAGGGTGATTCGCCGCATGTCGAACAGGGTATATCAGCGCCGGTGGACTTTACTATCCACACTGCCATAAACGAATGCGCATGTTTGCATTTCACGAGGGCTAAAAACCGCCGTCCTTGTGAGCTTTTGGGGCACGACGAAAGAGATGCTCTGTTGCGATGCAAGGTCAGATCATTTGCAATGGTTTATGTAGCCCAGTTGATTTGAAAGATTGGCTACGGTTTTTCTCGCCGTCTCTGCCCGCGGTGTCCAAATGGCACCAGAAACATTCCGATAAGCAGCAGCACAAATCCCCATACGAGATTAGCGTTGATGCCGAGGCATGGGGCGTAAAGGTGCGCATCTGCATTGGTCGTCATGCCGAAGAGCGAGAGGGTTGCGCCAATCATGATGAAGGTCCATCCCAGGGGTGTACGCGGATCGAGATCCATAGTTGTCCTTTCTCCTCAGGCAAAGATGAAACTGAGCACGACGGCAGCCACGAGAATGACAGCCGCCAATCGTTCGGGCTGCTTCCACCACGCCGCCTTGATGCGTTTGGGGCCGGGGGTGAGTGAGTGAACCAGCCCCACCAATTCCGCGTCGGGCCTGGCTTCCGTCATCAGACTCACCGCACCCGTTATCGCCAGACAGACACAGAAGGCGAAGATCGCCGTCCAGAAGCTTTGCGCCATGCCATTCGGGTAGCGATGCAGCACTGCGATCCACCCGCCGTGGATGCCGCGTTGAGCATCCAGCGGCAGCGTCAGCCCGTGATGCAGCACGGCGACAGCGATACCGGATGCCAGCCCGGCGAAGGCACCGTGGCCGGTGGCCCGCTTCCAGAACATGGCGAGCAGGACGGTGGCCAGCAGCGGCGCATTCAAGAGAGCGAAGATGAGCACCAGCGTTTCCAGAATGTTGTGGAGCGAGAAGGCCGCATAGGCGAGCCCGACCGAGAGCAGAATTCCGCCCAGTGTGGCCCATCGGCCTGCCCAGAGATAGTGCCGGTCGCTGGCGCCTTTGTGGATGTAAGGCTGGTAAAGGTCGCAGGTGAAGATGGCGTTGAAGGCGGTTGCGTTGGCGGCCATGCCGGCCATCAGGCTGGCCAGCAGCGCTGCCAGCCCCAGTCCCAGCAGTCCCGTGGGCAGAACGTTCAGCAGCAGCTGCGGCGTGGCCATGTCGTAATTGAGTTGAGTCTGGCCGTTTACCTGGATCGGCTTGCTCCCTGCAGGATCCATCAGCGCCGGAACCAGGCCGCGGCCTTCTTCAGCTTCTCTGGGAACAACTGTAATCTCGTGATAAATGGCCCCATTTTCATCGCGGGTCATGGTGGTTGTTTGCGGCGTGGGCAGTCCGATGGCCACCAGTCCCGGCAGAATCAAAAGAAAAGGCAGAAACAGCCGGATGAATGCGGCTATCAGCGGCGCCCTTCGGGCAGAGTTCTGATTTTCAGCGGCCATGGCGGCCTGGAGCACGCGGAAGTCCGTACACCAGTAGCCGCTGCCGAGTACGATGCCGAGCACGAGGCCCATGCCGGTGGTACCCATGCTCCACACGTCCGCGTGGCCCACGCCCGGCGTCGCGTGCAGGTAAGCCGCCGGAACCGCCTTCATCAGACCGCTCCATCCCCCGATCTTGTACACCCCTAAAAGGACAATGGGCAAAAAGCCGGCGGCAAAGATGAAGAACTGCAAGACCTGGTTGTAGATGGAACCCATCAGTCCGCTGAGAAAAACATAGAGAAGCACGACGGTCGCCGAGATGGCAATCGTCAGCGTAAAACTCCACCGCCCCGGCAAGCCCACGAAGAGGAAGATGGCGTCGAAGACGTGCAGCGCTTGAAGCAGTCGGGCCGTCGCGTACATCACGACGGCCAGGCCCAGAACCGCCGAGGCCGCAAAGAAGATAGCGTTCAGCGCGCGGGTCTTCTCATCGAAGCGCAGACGCAGAAATTCCGGCACCGTGCGCGCCTTCGAGCCGTAGTAGAGCGGCATCATGAAAACGCCCAGGAAGAGCATGGCAGGGATGGCGCCCATGATGTAAAACTGCGCGCTCCTGAGGCCGTACCTGGCGCCCGCCGCGCCCATGGCGATCACCTCCTGCGCTCCCAGCCCGGCGGCGAGAAAGGCCAGTCCGCTCACCCAGGCGGGCATGGCGCGCCCGGCCTGAAAGAAATCCCCGGCCGTCTTGATGCCGTGCCTGAGAGTGAAGCCGATGCCTGCGGCGAGAAAGAAGCAGATCAGCAGGATCAGCCAATCGACAATATTGAGGTCGGGCACAGAACAACTCCTTGCACAACGATTCGCTACAAAATCCACTCTACGCAGCGCCACACCGGCGCGTCCACACCGCGCGGCATTCCGGGGAAATATGGAGACCTTTGACCTGCCGGAAATGCCGAAGCCCTCCGGCGCAATCCGGAGGGCCTCAGAGACAGCGAGCGAGCCGGCTTACGCCGCGGCCGGACGAGTGGGCTTGTAGCCCGCGAACCCGTAGTAGGCCACAAAAAGATAGCAGACGATGGGGACGATGAAGGCGTGCTGAATCCCAACCTTGTCCGCCAGCGCGCCCATCAGGACAGGAATGACCGCGCCGCCGAAATTGCCCATGGTGATAATGCCGGAGCCCTTGCTGGTCATCGGGCCCAGTTCGGCAATGCCCAGCGCAAAGATGGTGGGATACATGATGGAGTTGGCTACTCCGCAGAGTACCAGCGACCAGGCGGCCACGTCGCCGTGCGTGAACATGGCTGCAAAGAGCAGCGCCATACCCAGGAACCCCAGGATGGCGAGCAGGGTATGAGCCTTGATCCACTTCATCAGGAGCGTGCCAACGAAGCGGCCGGCGCCGATGAGGAGGTAATAGAGCAGGGCCAGAAAGGCGACCGTATCCTTGTTGTCGATGCCCTGAGTGCGAAAGAAGCTGATGGCGATGGCGGCCAGCGCGATTTCGATTCCGACGTAGAAGAAGATACCCACCATGCCCAGCACCGTATGCCGGTACTTCCAGATGCTGGGGCCTGCCGCTGAACCGTCGCCGGCGTGCGAGGGCCGGGCAGAGGTTATGGCGGGCAGGTGCATGAAGATGACGGCAATGCCCAGCACCAGCAGCGCCACGGCGATGGCGACGTATGGGCCCTGAACCGTCTCGGCAATACTCGCCGGTGTGGCCGTCTTGCTGGGGTTGGTGAGGATGAAATGAACCACCACCAACGGCGCCAGAGCGGCGCCCAGCGAGTTGAAGGCCTGCGCCAGGGTCAGCCGCGCCGGGGCGCTATGGTCCGGGCCGAGGATGGATACGTAAGGATTCGCGGAGGTCTGCAATGCCGTTACGCCGGCAGCCAGAACGAAGATCGCGGTCATGAACAGCGCGAAGCTGACCATGCGGGCCGCGGGTACAAACAATAGCGCGCCAAGGGTCATGATGAAGAGCGAGATGACCATGGTGCGCTTGTAGCCGACGGCTTCGATGAGCCTGGCGCTTGGAACCGAAAAGACCAGATAGGCAAAGAACCATGCCACCGTTACCGCCATGGCCGGCCCGTAGCTCAGGTTGAAGATCGACTTCAACTGCGGCATCAGGTTGCTGTTCAGGTTGGTCAGGAACCCGAAGGCGCCGAACAGGATGGTGACGGTGATGAACGGCCCAAGATAACTGGGCGCGCTCGCCGTCGCCTGTGGAGTGGATCGCGTGGCCATAAGAGGTCTTCCTCCGATTCCTAGAATTGCATGGTCGTCAATTATGTGCCCAGGATTTCCTGCCTCATCTATGTGCCCATGATTTCCTGCCTCATCGCCTTCCGCATGGGGCGGGCGCCCGAGGGAATAGAAACTGGAGAAAACTGCCTGGAAAGTACGGGAACAACTCTACGCATTGGAGAGGAGGTGCGTCCAGTGGATTGTGAAAATGTTTTCAGGCCCCTTGAAACCACCCAGCTTTCCTTCCGCAGTTTACACTGTACGTGCATGATTCCTACGCTTACCTGGACTCCCGAAGGCGTTCGCTTCCTCGACCAAACCAAGCTCCCGCGCGAGGAGAGCTATGTGTTGGCCACCACCTATGAACAGGTGGCAGACGTGATTGTCACCATGGTTGTCCGCGGCGCGCCTGCCATCGGCGTCTCCGCTGCTTATGGCATTGCCCTGGGAGCAACGAATTCCCAGGCCGCCACGCCGGAGGAATTCGCCCCGGAGTTTGAAACGATCTGCGCCCGGCTGGCCGCGACGCGTCCCACGGCCGTGAACCTCTTCTGGGCGATCGACCGCATGAAGATTCTCTTTGCTAATCTGCGGGCAGGCGGCGTAACCCTGGAGAAGATCAAGAGCAGACTGCTGGCCGAGGCGCATGCGATGTATGAGGAAGACATCGCCGCGTGCAAGGCTATGGGCGCTTTCGGCGGCGCTCTGCTGCCTGACGAGGGTGGAGTGCTCACCCACTGCAACGCCGGCGCTCTGGCCACCTGTGGCTACGGAACGGCGCTCGGTGTCATTCGATCCGCTGTCGAGCAGGGCAAGCGCATCCATGTCTACGCCGACGAGACCCGTCCCTTCCTGCAGGGCGCGCGTCTCACCGCCTGGGAACTGATGGCCGACCATATTCCGACCACGGTGATCTGCGACAACATGGCAGCCAGCCTTATGCGCCAGAAGCGTATCCAGGCGGTGGTTGTCGGCGCTGACCGCATCGCCGCCAACGGCGACACCGCCAACAAGATCGGCACCTACAACGTGGCGATCCTGGCGCGCGAGCACGGCATCCCATTCTACGTAGCCGCGCCGTGGTCCACGATCGACCTTGCCACCGCGACCGGCGAAGCCATCCCGATCGAGGAGCGTCCGCATGTGGAGGTGACGCACCACGCCGGCAAGCAACTCACGCCGGAGGGTGTCGGCATCTGCAATCCGGCCTTCGACGTAACCCCGGCCAAATACATCTCGGCCATCATCACCGAGCGCGGCGTGGTGCGCGCGCCATACACCGAATCGCTGAAAGGGATGGAACTGGTGGCAAGTTAGCTTCAATCCTCCTAAACTAAGGGAGCGGTGCTTCCCCCCCCGTCCATCTTCCGTATTCGGAAGCCGTCGCTCACGCGCGGGACTCTGCTTGCTCTTGGAGCGCTGGCCGCCAGCCTCTATCTCGCCGGCTTCCCCAATACGACCGCCCTGCACGGCTCGCGCTGGCATCTCCTTGCTGTGCCCGCTGTCTGCTGGGCGATGGTCGAAACCGGCCGTTGCATTGGCCCCAAAAGAAATCTCTATTACGCCGGCGTCCTGATTCTGCTCTATTCCGAATTGATGATCCTGGCGCTGGTGGTATTTTTCTCGGTCTATCTTTAGCTGCGGCCTTCGCGCCTCCGTCCGCGACATCCTGCAGCAACTCTTTGTTTACCTGCAGGATGGGCCGGGGTACAATGCGGCATGACCTGCAATCACTGAGGGCAAGCGTAGACCGCACAGGAGGACAGGAACCATGCTCAAGGGATTTCGCGATTTCATTCTCCGCGGAAACGTGGTCGATCTGGCAGTCGCCTTCATCATGGGCGCCGCTTTCAACGGCATCGTCACCTCGCTGGTTGGCGATGTGCTGAATCCGCTCATTGCCGCCACTCTCGGCAAGCCCGACTTCAGCGGCGTGGTCCTGCACGTTGGCGGAGGCCAGATCAAGGTGGGCAGTTTCTTCAACGCGGTGGTCTCGTTCCTGATCGTCGCCGCTGTGATTTACTTTGCCATCGTCACGCCTATGAACGCGCTGCAGGCACGGCTGAAGAAGCCGACGGCGCCGGCCGCGCCCACGACCAAACCGTGTCCCGAGTGTCTCAGCGAGATTCCGCTGGCCGCCCGGCGTTGCGCCCATTGTAGCCAGCCGGTGGCCTAAGCCGCCGCCAACCGGCAGGGGCTTTCAATGGAGATTGAGCGCAGCATCAACCTGCGCATCAGGTATGGTCCGCCACGATTCGCTTGCCGAGCGCCTCCCTTCGCGGAGTTGTAGGATGGACTGTGCGGAATCTTCTTGCTTTCTCAATTCTTTTTCTGTTCCTGCCCGTTTCGGCGCCGTCGCAATCGGCAGGGAACGCCTCCGCCTTTGGCTATGCCAATTTCAGCGCGCAGTCCAAAATCGAGACGCAATTCCTCGCTGTGCCGAGCGCCCGGCTGGCTGGCGAGGAACTGAAGTCGCTCACCGCCCAGCCCCACATGGCTGCTACGCCCGAAGATCACAGGACCGCCAACTACGTGGCGAAGAGGTTTCGCGCTGCCGGTCTTGAGACCGAAATCGTCCCCTACCGCGTTCTGCTCAACTGGCCCAAAGTGGTGCGCGTGGAGGCATACGACCCCGCCGGGCATCTGCTGATGACCGGCCCCACCCGCGAGCATGTGCACGGCGATCCCTATCAGAACAATCCCCACGTCGTGATGCCCTTCAACGGTTCCTCGGGTTCCGGTGACGTCACCGCCGAGGTGGTTTACGCCAACTATGGCCGGCTGCAGGACTTCAACAAGCTGGCCGACCTGCACATCGATCTTCACGGCAAGATTGTGATCTGCCGCTACGGCTCCAACTTCCGCGGCGTCAAGGTCTACCTTGCCGAGCAGCGCGGAGCCGTCGGCGTGTTGCTTTACTCCGATCCACGGGACGATGGCTACTACAAGGGCGATCCATGGCCGCTCGGACCCTGGCGGCCGGCGACGGGCGTGCAGCGCGGCTCGGTTCAGTACCTTTTCAAATACCCCGGAGATCCGGAGACGCCCGGCGTGGCTTCGACGCTGAACCTGCCCGTCTCCAACCGCGTCTCGCCGTACGGAAGCCAGCCGCACATCATCTCGATTCCGCTCAGCTATCACGATGCGGCGCCCATTCTGGAGGCACTGAGGGGCCCCGGAGTGCCGCAAGGCTGGCAGGGCGCGCTGCCTTTCCGCTATCACGTCGGGCCAGGCGGCGTGCGGGTCCATCTCGTCTCGCGGCAGGATTACCAGCGGCGCATCATCTGGGACGTCATCGGCACGGTCCCGGGCACGCAGTACCCGAATGACTGGGTGATCGTCGGCAATCACCGCGACGCATGGGTGTATGGCGCAGTGGATCCCTCCAGCGGCACCGCCGCCCTGCTTGAAGCTGCTCACGGCATTGGCGCGCTGCTGCGCTCAGGCTGGCGCCCCAAGCGCACCATCCTCTTTTGCAGTTGGGATGCCGAAGAGGAGGGATTGATCGGCTCGACCGAATGGGTGGAACAGCACGCCAAAGCCCTCGATCATGCTGTTGCCTACTTCAATGTGGATGTAGCCGTTTCCGGCCCGGATTTCTCCGCCTCTGCCGTGCCTTCGCTCAAGGGGTTCATCCGCGGCATCGCCAGTTCTGTCTCCAGCCCACTGGGCGGGACGGTCTATCAGCAATGGCGAAACAGCCAGATCCATCGCAATGAGCAGAAGACGCCCAATATACCGCCGGCAGGCGCTGATCAGATTCGCGTCGGCGGCCTCGGCTCGGGTTCCGATTTCACGCCTTTCCTCCAGCACGTCGGCGTGCCTTCTACCGACATCGGGTCCGAGGGCCCTTACGGCGTCTATCACTCCGTCTTTGACAATTTTGCCTGGTATACGCAGAATGCCGATCCCCACTTCCTTTATCTGCAGGAGATGGCGCGGATTCTGGGCCTCGAAGCTCTGCGCATGGCCGATGCTGACGTGCTGCCCTATGATTACGCGGCCTATGCTCACGAGATCGGCGCTTACATTGAAGCGGCAAAGTCCAAGGCCACGCAGGCAGGACTCAAGTCGCTCAATTTTGCGCCCGCTGCAGCCGCCGCCGCGCGCATGGCCACCGCGGGGGAAAAGGTGCGTGATCGCGAAATGGCGGCATCCGGAGACCTCGTCGGCTTGAACCAGGCTCTTCGCCGGACCGAGGAGGCGTTTATCTCTCCGGCTGGTCTGCCCGGCCGTCCCTGGTACCGGCACGTGATCTATGCTCCCGGCGAGTTCACCGGTTATTCCGCCGTTGACATTCCCGGCGTTAATGAAGCCATCGACGCGAAAAACGCAAGCCTGGCTGCGCAGCAGTTGGACGTGCTCACCCAGTCTCTGGATCGCGCCACAAATGCCCTGGATTCAGCCCGCTGACTGTGGCCCGACGCAGGCGGGAAGGGCTGCCGGGGCGGCTCGTGGAATGGTGGCCGTTCCCGGTCCTCTCTACGGGAATGGTTGACCCCCGCCGCTGAGCCTCGTATCGTTAAAACTAAGTATGAAAAATTCCGGCAACACCTTGCGGATCGGGATTGCGGTTGCCATTATCCTGGGCACGATCGGCTGGCTTGCTTACACAGGCTACGGGTCAAGCAAGAGTTACTACGTGACCATTCCCGAACTCGGGCACATGGGCGCCGCGGCCTATCACAGCCAGTTGCGTGTCGAGGGCTTCGTGAAGCCCGGGTCCATCGTGCAGGACGGCCCGCACGTTTCCTTCGTGCTCAATCAGTTTGAGAGCCACTCACCCAAGGCGGCGACGGGACACGAGCTCAAGGTCACCTACAACGGCTCCGAGCCGCCCCCGGACACCTTCAAGGACGACGCCCAGGCCCTGGCCGAAGGCACCTACGGGCGCGACGGCGTCTTCCATGCCACCATGCTCCAGGCCAAGTGCGCCAGCAAGTATGCTCCCGCGGCGCCGAACTCCAAATCATCCGGCGCTGCTTCGCCCAGGGCTTCCACAGCGCCGATGGCCTCACCTGCGGTCGCTGCCGCCACCCCGTCCGGCGCCAACTGATCGCATGACCGCGCACGCATCCGAGGCCGCCGCCACGACCCCTTGTGTCCGGCTCCATCAAGTTTCCAAGCTCTTCGGCTCTTTTGCAGCGCTCCGCCAGGTTTCCGTCGATCTGGAGCCCGGCCGGTGCTACGTCCTGCTCGGCGAGAATGGCGCGGGCAAATCCACTCTGCTACGCATTCTGGCGGGGTTGCTGCGCCCCAGCCTCGGCACGATCAAGGTCTTCGGCGATTACGAACCGCATGACGCGCGTGCACGCATCGGCTACATGAGCCACGCACCCATGCTCTACGACGAGCTGACCGCGCAGGAGAACCTGCGCTACTTTGCTACGCTCTATAGCGGCCGTGTATGCCTGGAACCGGCCGAGGCGCTGCGCCAGGTCGGCCTCGACCCCAATCTCCTCCGGACGGTCGGCCAATACTCGCAGGGCATGCGTCAGCGCACCTCGCTGGCTCGTGTATTGCTCTCTGTTCCCGAGCTGCTTTTGCTCGACGAGCCCTTTTCGAACATGGATGTGGAGAGCGCGCGCCAGATGGTCGAGCTGCTCTCCGGATTCCGACAGAGCAATCGCACCATTGTTCTCACCACTCACCAGCGCGAATTGGCCGCTCCCATCGCTGACTGGGTGCTGACGCTGCACGCTGGCCGCGTGGCCTCGTTTGAGCCGGGGACTCCGCGATGAAGACTAACGGCGCGCGCTTTCTTCAATCGCTCGGCATCGCCTTCGAACTGCGCGAGTACGAGGTAGATCCCAACGACCTGACCGCGATTGCCGTCGCCGCTAAGATTGGTATGCCGCCGGAGCAGGTCTTCAAGACTCTGCTGACAATGGGCGGCCCGGGCGCATACGTCTTCGCGGTCATCCCCGGCAACGCGGAGCTGGACCTGAAGAAGCTGGCCCACGCCGCCGGGTTGCGCAAATCAGAGATAGTGCCGCTCAAAGACGTGCAGCCTCTGACCGGATACATCCGTGGCGGTGTTACTGTTTTTGGCGCGCGGAAGGCCTACCCGGTTTTCGTCGATGAAACAGTGATTCTGTTTGACCGGATCAGCGTTTCGGCAGGGACGCGGGGAACGCAGATGATTCTCAGCCCGGACGACTATCTGCGCGCCGCCCAGGCCCAAACCGCCGATCTGACCAAGGCTGTTGCCGCACCCGAGGACCACGCCTGATGTTTCGCGCTCTTTGGACCCATCTCGTCAAGGATCTGCGTATCGAGTGGCGCTCGCTCGACGCCATTATCTCCATGCTGTTTTTCTCCGGGCTGGTGGTTGTGCTGTTCTCCATTGCCTTCGATCCGAGCGGTGTGTTTTCGCAGCGCATTGCCGGCGGCGTGCTTTGTGTGGCTACCATGTTCGCCTCAGTGAGCGCGCTCAACCAGGCCTGGGCGCGCGAGATCCGCCACCAGGTCCTCGATGCGCAGCGCATGGTTCCGGCGCCCGGCGCGGAGCTTTACCTGGCCAAGGCGATTGCGAATTTTCTCTTCGTCACCATTGTCCAGGTGATTCTGGCGCCGTTCTTCTTCATCTTTTACAACCTCCACGTCGCCGGCCAGGGCTGGCTGCTGGCGCTCGTGCTTCCGCTCGGCACGTGGGCGCTGGTTGGCAACGGCATCTTCTTTGCCGCGCTTTCGATCCGCAGCCGCAACCGCGAGCTGCTGCTCTCGCTTATCCTCTTTCCCATCTTCATCCCGGCGCTGCTGGCCATGGTGCAGGCCACCACAAACATCCTCACCGGCGAAAGCGATCCCACGCTGTGGATCAAGATGCTGGCGGGCTACGACATCATCTTTACCACCGCCAGCCTGCTGCTCTTTGATGTGATCTTCCACGCGGAGTAAACTTCTGCCCTCCGACGGAGACCGGGATTTCGGCGCCGTCGTACACTAAAAGAGGGTCAGTTCCCAAGGTTCCACCATGAAAAAGCTTGCCATCGGCCTCTATGCCATCCTCACCGTCGCCCTGATGATCTGGGCCTGGTATCAGGCCATATATGTTGCGCCGAACGACGCGATGCAGGGCGAAATCTTTCGCATCATTTACTACCACGTGCCTTCGGCCATGGTGGCCTTCCTGTTTTTCGCGATCAGCCTTGTGGGTTCCATCGGCTACCTTGCCAGCCGGCGCAACCTGCCGGAGCGAGCGCAGATCTTCGACGCATGGGCGCTGGCCGGTGCTGAGGTTGGTGTTGTCTTCTGCACGGTAGTGCTGACTACCGGGCCCATCTGGGGGCGGCGCGCCTGGGGCATTTGGTGGACATGGGATGCGCGCCTGACCACGACGCTGGTCCTCTGGCTGATCTATGTGAGTTACCTGCTGCTGCGGCGGTTTGCCTCCGGCCCACAGATGCAGACGCTGGCCGCCGTTCTGGGCATCTTCGGCGCGCTCGACGTGCCCATTGTTTATATGTCGAACCGCTGGTGGCGCACGCAGCATCCCGCGCCGGTCTTCGGCGGTGGGCCCGGCTCCGGCATGGCTAGTTCCATGCTGCCCGCTTTTGGCTGGAATGTACTGGGGTGGATGGCTTGGGGAATCTTCATCCTCATCCTGCGCTACAACGTCGAGCGCAAAAGCCAAGAGATCGCAGCCCAGGAAGCCGAGGCGGCTCTTCACGGCGTCTCTAGCATGTAATTGGCGATGGAAAGCCCATTCGGAGAGAAGGGAAAAGAGTAATGGATCAGCGTGCCATCCTTGACCACGAATTCCTGATTGCCGCGTATGTGGTGACGTGGACGATTCAACTGAGCTACCTGGCCTGGCTTGGCCTGAAATGGCGGGCGCAAAAGCGCCGCGAAGCGCGCATGAGCCGCAGCTCGCGCTGACCTTCTCTGACTGGGCGAAATCGTGCTTTCGGGTTTAGCGATTCCCAGGTCTCTCCGCCCCGCCACGGCGGGCAAGCGCGGCGGACGGAACCCGGGGCACCCGCGTTTTCGTGATCACTGCGGATTCCCGTTCCCACTTCAATCCGGCAGCGCGAAGAGCTGCATGTCGCCTGTGGTTTTGGGCAGGTCCTGGGCGCGGGCGATGCGGAACTCGGCCCAGTAGCCCACCCAGCGCGGGTCAGACTGCAGCGCCGCGCCCAGGTGCTGGATCATCTCCTTGCGCAACGCCGCGTATTCCGGCTTGTCGATTAAATTGACTGCATCGTTGCTGTCCAGGTCAAACAGCTCGTCGACCGGCGAGGTGCAGTTGTAGGAGTAGAGATAGCGGTGGCCGTCGGCGGCGCGCTTCTGGATGCCGCAATCAAAGTTGACGCCCACGTGCCAGCCGCCGAAGAACAGCAGTGTGCGCTCCTCTTCGCCCTGGCCGGTCTCCAGCGCCTTCCGCAGCGAGATGCCGTCAAACTTGGCCTCGGGCTGGATGCCGGCATAGTCCAGAATCGTCTGCGACAGATCCAGCAGCGATGCCGGCGCGCTCACCGTGGCGTGCTGGCGCGACGCGTTGCCCGGCAGCTTCATCACCATCGGCACGCGCACGATGTCCGGATAAAGGTAGACCCCCTTGTCCACGATGGCGCGCCGCCCGTCCATCTCGCCGTGGTCGGAGATGAAGGCGACGAGCGTGTTGTCGTACAGGCCCAGCTCCTTGAGCCGCGCCAGCACCATGCCGATGACATGATCGACCAGCTCCATCTGCAGAATGTAGGCGATGCGATAGTCGATCAGCGTCTTGGGATCGTAAATGCCCCAGTAGCGGCGATAGATGTCGATGATCTCCGGCTCGTCCGGCGCGCGCTCGAAGTTGCGCTGCTCGGCCGTATGCCAGGACTCCGGTACGGTCATGATCCTGCGCAGTTCGCGTTCGCGCTCCTCAAACCCGGCCGGAATCGAAAACGGCTGGTGCGGATCGAAAAAGTCCAGTTGCAGATACATCGGATGGTGCTCGATCGACCCGTTGCTCAGCAGGCTTTCGATTGTTGCAATGGCCTTCTTGCCCAGGTAGTAGCTGTATTGTGCCTCCATGGGGAAGGGCTTGCCGTCCTGCTGCACGACCCATCCGCCGACCGAGTTGCCCGGCGTCCTGCGGTCCTGCATGCGGAAGACGATCTCGCGCGAGTACTTCTGCGGCTTGACGCCGAGGCTGCGCTGGTAGGCGAGAAAGTCGTCGTCGTCGAAGACCGGCGGCGACCAGCGATTCCACGCCTGGTCGTTGTCGCCAAAGGCGTCAATGAACTTCGCCTCGCCCACGTGGCACTTGCCCACCTGGCGGGCGACGTAGCCGCACGCCTTCAGGTATTCCGGAAAAATGGTGTCGTTAGGCCGAAGCTCGGTTTCGAGGCCGAGCGGCGCGCGCTCGCCGTTGCCCTGCACGTAGCTGTAGCGGCCGGTCAGATACGAGGCCCGCGAAGGCGAACAGAGCGGCACCGTGCAGAAGGCGTTCGCGAAGAAGGTGCCGTCTTGCATCAGCGAGCGGATGGCGGGCAACTGGACGTGCCGGGAGAGCGGGCGCGTGGGGTGGTAGAGGTCGGGCCCGACCATGTCGGCGCTGATCAGCAGAATGTGCGGCTGCCGGCCCTGACCGGAAGCGTGAAACGGGCCGGCGCCGGTTTGTGTCTGGGTAAAGTGCAGCTGGGCAGTGCTCTCGTCGGCAGAGGAATTGACCGCCGTCAGCCCGCTGCCGAACAGCGCGCCCGCGGTAAGACTACAGAAGGTTCGCCGGTCCATGAGAAAGTCCTTGCGCAGGGATAAGGAATAGCGCAAAGAAAGATTACAACACCCAGATACGAATTGTAAAGGATTACAATGGCTTTCCAGCCCCGGAGGAGGACGGTTGCGCGCGGGCTTCCGGCCGGCAAGCAGAGCCGCGTGCCCGGGCGCTGCCGCAGCCTGCCGGGCCGGGCTTTGACGTAACTGGAGCAGCGATGATACAACGATTCAGATTGATCCGGTGACTCGGCAAAGCGGCAAAACTGCGCCGCGGCTGGCGATCGTGCCCCGGCTGTCGCTCAGAGTGTGGTCCCCAAGCCGAGTCTGGCTGCGATCGCGATTGCGGCAAACCGCGATCAAGCTGTCCGCTCGCTGGGGCGGCACGATTCCGCCGGAGCGGCGCAAAGTATTGCTGGAAAGGTTGCACCTCGTCGCATGGATATTCTGCAAGTTGCCAAGCGCGCCAATGTCTCTACGGCCACGGTTTCGCGTGTAATCAATGGCTTTCCGGGTGTGCGCGAGAAGACGGTCGCGCGCGTGCGCCGCGCCATCGCTGAAACCAATTACGTTCCCAACCCGAATGCGCGCAGCCTGCGCATGGGCCGCACGCGGCTCTTCGGGCTGATCATTTCCGATGTGAATAATCCCTTCTTTCCCGAGCTCATCGACGCCTTCGAGGCGTTGGCGTCGGCCGAGGGCATTGAGGTCATCTTTACCCACACCAACTACGATCCTCAGCGGCTGCATAACTGCATTCGCCGCATGATCGAGCGCAGCGTCGACGCAATTGCCGTCATGACCTCCGAAGTGGAAGAGGAGTCGTTGCGGCAGGCGGTCAAGGCCAATGTCCCGCTGGTTCTGATGAATCAGCGCAAACTGGCGGCCAAATATCCGAACGTCTCGGTCGAATACGCCACCGGATTTGGCGAAGCGCTGGATCACCTGCTGGCTCTCGGCCATCGCGATATCGGTTTTATTGCCGGTCCGCCATTACTCAGTTCCGCGCAGGGGCGGAAAGAGGCTTTTAAGAAAGCCTTGAAGGCGCATGGCCTGCAATTGCGCCCGGAGTGGATTGCCACCGGAGACATGCGCGTGGAGGGCGGGCGGACAGCGATGGCCAAACTGCTGGCGTGCGATCCCCGGCCGACCGCCGTGCTGGCTACCAACGACCTGATGGCGGTGGGCGCGCTACAGGCTGCCCATGCCGCCCATATCCGCGTGCCGAAGGATATATCGATCATCGGTTTCGATGATCTCCCGATCGTCAGCATGGTGCAACCGCCGCTGACTACGATCCGCCACCCCCGCCGCGAGGTGGCCGAGCAGGCCTTCGACTGCCTCCAGCAGGCCCTGCAGGGAAAGAAGAACAAGACCAGCGCCACGCTGCACCCCCACCTCGTGCTTCGCAATTCCACCGCTCCGGTGGGGCTGCGGCGCCGCTGAGCAGGCGGCATTCTGGCGCAGCGCAAAAATATCTTGACAAGCGCGCCGGGCCGGAACTACATTAATCTCTGCGCTGTAAAGCATTACATCGGAAATTTTCGAGGCGCTTCTGGCGCTGTTCGTGGCGTTGGACGAACAGCGCCTGATTATTTGTTGACGCAAATGGCGCCCACAGTCCGGGAGCGTGGATTCGGCGGGCATTGTCGTATGGCAGGGTAATCAAACCATAAAAAGATCGGGGCGCCGGCACGATTGGGCGCGGGTAGACTTGTTCCTCATCTGCTGAGGATGACGCCCAAATATTTGATCGGGCGCAACCCACTTCTATTCGTGCAAGGCAGATCTACAGTGCTGGGCTCCTGAACGTAGTAAGCAAACCCTTGAATGTAGTCATGGAGGCTTAAAAAAATGAAATTTTGCGCGCGTGCATTTGCGGCGCTCGTCGGAATTCTGCTGCTTCTTGCAATGGCAGGTGTTGCCGGAGCGCAAAGCGTTAACTCTTCAATCCAGGGAACGGTGACCGACTCTACCGGCGCGCTCATTCCCGGCGCGCAGATTACTCTCGCCAATGTGCGTACGGGCGTGCAGCTCAAGACGCAATCCGACCAGGCGGGAAACTACTCCTTCCCTTCGATTTTGCCCGGCATGTACTCGCTGGGAGTTTCTAAGCCAGGATTTGCAACGTACAACCTCACGCATTTTAATGTGATCGTCGGCCAGCACGCGACCGAGAACGCAGCGCTGAGTATTTCTTCGACGGCGCAGTCGGTTACGGTACAGGCGAACGGACTCGCCAACCTCCTGGACACCCATTCCAATGACCTGGGCAACGTCATCGGCCCGCAAAGCGTGCAGCAGCTTCCCCTGAATGGCAGAAACTTCCTGCAGTTAGGATTGCTTTCCGGCGCCACGCAATCGAATGCGGGAGCGGCCGGCAGCTCAATCGGACAGACCGGCCATCCCGGCATGTCCATCAATATCGCCGGCAACGAGCCCGACTACACCATGTATCTGGTGAACGGCATTCAGACCTTTGGCAGCCGCTCGGGAAACACCTCTCTGAATCTCTCGATGGATGCGATTGACCAATTCGAAGTTCACTACGGCTTCTTTATGCCTGACATGGGCTCGAATCCTGGCATTGTGGACGTGGTCACGAAGGGCGGCACAAATAACATCCACGGTGACCTCTACGAATATGTGCGCACCAATCAGATGGAGGCGCGCGATTACTTCAGTCCGATACCTCCGGGTCCGTATCACCAGAATCAGTTTGGCTTCAGCTTAGGTGGGCCTATCCTGCATAACAAGCTTTTCTACTTCTGGAATTACGAAGGATACCGCCAGAACCAGTCTGCGTTTGTAGGTGCGTATACCCCGACGCAGGCAATGTTCAGCGGCGATTTCTCAGGGCTTTCGACTCCCATTTACGATCCCGCAACTTACAATCCGACGACCGGGCAGCGCCAGCAGTTCCCAGGCAACAAGATTCCTGCCAGCCGGATCAACAGCACCGCGAAGCAACTGCTGGCCTTCTATCTGCCGGGTTCGAGTTTGGAGGCGAAGCCGAACAACGTCGGCGGTACCCCGGCCACGACGCTTGATTCGGATCAAATCACGGGCCGTATTGATTATGACCTGAATGACAGCAATCAGTTCTTTGCACAGGGATCATGGGTGAACGCCCCTGCGAACAATCCAGGGCTTTTCCCCGGGCAAGGCACCGCTTTCCCTCTTGATACCGAGCTTGTCGCGCTCGGGTGGACCTCCACGTTAAGTCCAACCAAGGTCAACGAGCTTCGCCTCGGTGTGGTCCGCGATTCGGTCTACGATCAGGGCCTCTCTGTAAACGGCCTTCAGAGCAAGATCGGAATTACGGGCACGGCGGATCCGAACGGCGTCCCGGCCATTAACGTTGTGGGCTATTCGGGATTCGGCACTGCGGTCGGTCTGCTCGGCGACGTTGATAATGTCTATCAGCTTCACGATAGCTTCAACTGGCTGCGCGGGAATCACCAGATCAAATTCGGCGGCGACCTGGCTTATACGCGCGCCGTCGAGTCCAGCGCCAATGCGAACGCCCGCGGCGTCTTTGGCTTCAACGATATTTACACCGCGCAAACGCAACTGGAGACGGGCGGAGCGGTCAAACAGGTTGCCGGGACAGGTAGCGCATTTGCGGATTTTCTGCTCGGGGATCTCGCCCACGCGCAATCCATTGGAATGCCGCGCACCCACTTCCGCTGGACGACGTTTGAACCGTACATCCAGGACACCTGGAAGCTGAACCGGGATCTTACCGCGAACCTGGCGTTGGCGTGGTATGGGACCACGCCGCCGAACCCGCCGGACAAAACCAATCGCGACCTGATTCACGGCTTCGATTTCAATACGGGACTGGAGACCTTTGCCGCGCTGGGAACCGCAAACCCGGAAGTGTTCAACATGACCATGGATGATTTTGCGCCGCGCGTCGGGCTTGCGTGGCAGCCGTGGTTCGCCAAGAATACGGTCGTCCGCGCCGGCTGGGGCCTCTATTACACCACGCAGATGGATCTGAACGCGCAGTACGCCGTAGTGTCGCAGTACATTACGGTGAACAACGCCATCAACAATCCCACCAATGCGCCCAGTCCGACTTATGTGCTTGGCAACAACACAATGCCTCCGGTGACAGTCGGAGAGATCTCGGCGGCTCAGGTGCCAACGATCAAGGGCGCTATCCAGTACCTGGCGTCGAATCAAGTTTCTCCGATGATCTCGCAATGGAATCTTGACATCCAGCACACGTTTGGCAAGTCCTACATGCTCGACGTAGCCTACATCGGAAACGAAGCTCATCATCTGGCCAGAAATTGGGACCCGTGGGATTGCTCATCGCCGGGATCACAAGTCTGCGATCCTGCCAAAAATAATCCCTACTATCCCAAGTACGTTTACATGCAGGAAGTCAACAGCATCGGAAATGCGAGCTACAATGCCTTGCTTGTCAAGGTGGAAAGGCAGTTCTCCCATGGCCTGAGTCTGCTGGCAAACTACACATGGTCCAGGGCGCTCTCTGACGCTCAGGAAGGCAGTATCGGCACATTGAATCAAGACAGGAGCTGCATGCGCTGCGATTGGGGCATGACCACCTCGAATGTGCCGCAGGCGCTGATCGTGAGCGCGGTGTGGGAGCTTCCGTTCGGCCGTGGAAAGTACTTCGGATCGAACATGAACCGCATTCTCGATGGTGCAATCGGCGGGTGGAGTGTGGACGCGATTACCACCATGCAGAAGGGAAACCCATTCACCGTCACCGCTCCCAACAATACTCCGTGGTCGCCTGCGCAGATCAGGGCAGACCGCTATTGCAATGGAAGAAGCGAGCTTCAGAACAAGAGTCTCAGATCAAACGGCCTGCTCTGGATCGATACGTCGTGCTTTGTGAATCCTGCGACCGACCCCCATAACACCAGCGGCACCGCATGGGCCTTTGGAACATCCGGATTTGATATTCTCACCGGCCCGGGCCTCAATAACTGGGATATGGGCCTGCACAAGGATTTCCCGATCCACGATGCTGTGCAGTTTACGCTGCGCGGCGAGTTCTTTAACGCATGGAATCACGCGCAGTTCGCCAACCCCAATAGCGGCGTTGTTGGAGCTACATTCGGCCAGGTTTCGGCTACACAACATCCCGCCCGCCAGATTCAGATCGCTGGCACGTTGTCGTTCTGAGAGTGCGGATGGCATCAAAAATCAGAACCCGTAAGACCCCGCAGGTGTCTTTGGAGGCGCGCCGCACAGCCTCCAAAGACATTGTGTTTTTTTGGTCGCTTTCAAACTGCTGGATGAAGCCGGGCAAACATCCTGGCGCCAGCGCGCCGCTCAACGCTCACCCGGTTATTCTGGGAATCGATTGGATAGGAAGATAATGAAAAAGACGAAAGTGTGGGAAATAGCGCTTCGTTCCATGGTTACGGCAGCACTCGTTGCCGCAAGCTGCGCGGCGCAGGCCCAAATCATGCAGGCTCGCCCCATGCCTGCCACTGTAACCGTGCGCGTGAGCAGCAATGGGACGGAGCAAATTCCAAAGACAATCTTCGGCAGCTTTCTGGAGCCGATCGGCGACTCGATCAACAACGGCATCGTCGCCGAGGTTCTGGTGAATGGCAGTCTTGAAGCCGGGCTTTGGAATCACACCAATCTTGAGGCGATGTTTCGTGATCAGCCCGAGCTGATTGAGTCAATGAACAGCACCGGCATTCCTTTGCCATGGCAGCCGTTGAACGCGGCCGCCGGCAATCGTTACGCACTGCATGTGGGCGACGCGGCCAATAGCTGGCAATCGCTTGAGATCATGGGCCTGCCCAGCGAGCAGGTGGGCATCATGCAGAAGGTCTATCTGCCGGTGCCGCGCGAGTTCAGCTACAAGGTTTCGCTTTATGCGAAGCACGTTACCGGCCCCACCGGATTGACGGTGCTCTTCCGCAATCGGGAAACGGGTAAGACGCTGGCCGAGGCGCACATGGATGCGCCCGCCACGACATGGACCAAGTACGAAACCACGATCGAGATTCCGCGTGGAGCGGTACGCCGCCTGCAGGCTGTGGACTTCGGCGTCGCGGTCGAGGGCACCGAACGCGTCGATGTGGATGAGCTTTCAGTGATGCCCAAGGACGCTATCGGCATCCTCGATCCGGATGCTGTGGCCATGGCGAAAGCCATGCATGTGACGGAGTTGCGATTCGGCGGCAACTTCACGTCCACGTACAACTGGCGAGACGGTATCGGCCCCCTGGATAAGCGCGTCACCATGGAAAACATCTCCTGGGGGATCCCGGAATACAACCAGTTCGGCACCGACGAGTTTCTCCAGCTTTGCGATTTGATCGGCGCTATTCCGCAGTTTGACCTGAACATGGGCAGCGGCACGCCCGAGGAAGCCGCCGATTGGGTGCGCTATATCCGCGCGCATCACAAGGGCCCGGCGATCTATGAACTGGGCAATGAGCTTTATGGAAGATGGCAGGTCGGGTATCCGACGATTGACGAGATTGCCGCGCGCACGCTGGCCTTCAGCAAGGCGGTGCGTGCCGTCGCGCCGGATGCGCAGATCATCGCCACCGGCCTCGGCCCCATCTCCAACGGAAGATGGAATGCGGCGCAACTCACCAATCCCCCCGGCACCTTCAACGATCTCTCGCTGCACTTCATTATGGGCACCAATCATCCCAGGCTGCAGCCGGCCACGCCGGATTTTGTGGCGGCCGCGGCCTACGCACTGCCCTATGCCGTGGGGCCTTACTTCGATAAGGTGCAGGCGCAGGTGGACGAGCATCCTGACCTGCGCGGCAAAGTTCACTTCGCAGTTACCGAGTGGCTCTTTAACAGCAAGGGCTATGGCGAGCGGAACTTCACCAACGAAAGCCCGAGCTGGATGAACGAGGGCGGCGCGGTGCTGGCCGGAGGCTTTCTGAATACGCTGTTGCGCCACACCGGCGATGTGAAGATTGCCGACATGACCGGCATCATGGAGTTTGCCGGCATCTGGGAGCGCCGCGGGCAGGTGTATGCCGCTCCTGCCTATTACGTCTTCAAGTTGTATTCGTCAGTGGGCGGCGACACGGTACTGCCGGTCACGACTGACTCCGGGACGTACAACGTTGCTGGAGGAGTGCCGCCGCTGGGGCATGTCCAGGACATTCCTTACGTTGACGTGGTTGCCGCACGCAGCCCCGATGGCGGAACGGTCACGCTGCTCTGCGTGAACCGCAGCCTGAACGACGATGTGCCGACGAGCTTCGACCTGGGCTCATTGCATATCACCGGCGCCATTCACTCGGAGCAGATCAGCGCCGCCGACCGCTACGAGCGCAATGATGAAGTAGAGCCGCAGCACGTTGTTCCGGCGCCATATACCATTCCTGCTCCGGCCGGCAGTTCCTTCACCGTGACGCTACGGCATGAATCGGTGACGGTGATTCACGTGAAGGTTCGGTAGGTGGTGGGGCTTTGTCCGCGATGATGCTGCGAGGGAATGCCTTCGTCGCGGACAGGCGTGCTCTTCAGGAAGCGGAGTATCGCGGCAGAAAACAAAAAACCACCGGCGGCCTCGGCGCGATACCGGGCCGCGAATTTCTTACGCTACGCCTACGGGCAACAGCGGTATTGCACCCTGTTCTTTGGCCTCGGCTACCACCGCGTCCAGGTGCTCCAGCACTTCGTCGACACGCATGGTATAGATTTCGCGGCGTGAGTCGTAGCCCTCTTCAATCAACTGCTTAAGATAGCGTCCGGCGATCTGCGCGGCCAGTTGGTCGGTAATGACCTTGCCCGCGCGCTTTTTCTGCTCGACCCAGGCGGTGCAGGGCAGTGCCACCCACATGGGACGGCCATTCACGTCAAAGCGCACGTCCACCGCGTCAGCGTGGCGGGTGGCGATGGCCACTATGGTGCCTTTCCAGAAGCAATGCAACTCTTCGCCGGTCCAGCGATCCGTTACCCGAAAATCCTCATACATGTCTTTAGCCTACCCGCCTCACCGCTGCGAGAGCAAGCATCCCTGGGTGGACGCTGTTCTCGGCACGCTGATAGACTAATGGGGTTGCAGTCGAAGTGCGCCCACTGTTCGGACCCGCCTGCAAGCCCGCCCTGGCGGGCAAATCCGCTGTAGCGGACAAGTCTAACGACGAAGGACAAGAAGAAATTCCGTGGATACTCGAACTCGTCACGCACTCAAGAAAGACAGCTTTGCCCAGGCTGCGGCCAGCGGTGCCAGTTGGCTCAGTGGTCACCGTTCCAGTGTTGCCCGTTGGGCGATTAGTGCCGGAGTGGTTCTTGTTCTGGTTGTTGGCTCGCTGATCTTCTGGAGTGTCCGCTCGGCCGCGGCTGATCGCGCAATCGGCGCGGCCCTGGATACCTACAACGCGCCCCTGGCTGAGCCCGGCGAGCCGCCCGAGGCTGGCGTTTTCGCCACTGCCGCCGAGCGTGCCAAGCTGGCAAATCAGCAGTTTCTGGCGGTCGCGCAAGAATACGGCTGGCTGCATCAGGCTGCCGAGGCCCGCTATTTCGCCGGTGTTACCTACGTGGATCTCGGGCAAACCTCCGCGGCGGAGCAGGAATTGAAGCAAGCCGCCTCTTCCTGGAACCGCAATCTGGCGAATCTGGCCAAGCTGGCGCTCGCCGGCCTGTATCAGCAGTCCGGCCAATCCGATCAGGCTGCCAATCTTTACAACGAGCTGATTGCCAAGCCTTCGGCCACGGTTCCGGCGACCACGGCGCAGCTTGATCTGGCCGATCTGTATGCCGCTCAGGGCAAACAGGAACAGGCGCGCGCCCTTTGGGCCAGGATACGGGACACGGATAAGGAAGGCGAGGCCGGCGCCGTAGCAGCGCAAAGACTCGCCGCTAAATAGGCGATTGAGGGGAAAGGCCGGGCAAATAGCAGGGGAGTGCCGGGCCTTTGAATGCACTTCTTCTTCCTATGCAGCCCTTGTGATTTCAAAGCAGGGCGGCGCTTCCTTAGGGGAATCGCCGCTTAGGTTTCCGGCATGGGAAAACGGCAAAAGGGGGAAGCGTGATTGCCGGAAGATCCCGGGGAACCTTCGGTCTTCCGGTTCCGGCCGTTTCCCGATCTCAGGATGGGTTCTCCCGTCTGAGCATTTTTCTCTCAGTCTGCGTCTGGTGAGGTATGAGCACCAGCCAGGCAGTTTACGCAGGTTGGATGGAAATTCCAGATAGCGCGGTGACGGGTCAAGCCCGCCGACTGGCGGACGAGGAAGCTCTGGCGACGCTGGTCATGCGGTATGCCACGACCCTGTACCGGGTAGCTTATTCGGTCTTGCGCAATCCAGCCGATGCGGAAGACGCGGTGCAGGAGGCGTTTCTCCGCGTCCTGCGTCATCGCGACAACCTCGACGAAGTGCGCGACCATCGCGTCTGGCTCATCCGCATCGTGTGGAATATCGTACTCGACCGCAAGCGCCGCGCGCGCACGCGGCCGGAGACGGATGATGTGGCGGAACTGGCCCGCGTCCTGCCTTCGAACGGGCTTTCTGCCGAGCAGATCGCCGCCGCCGCGCAGCACCATGCGCATGTCCTCTCCTGCGTCGAGCAGCTTCCGCCCAAGGAACGCGAGGTGCTTCACCTCTCGGCCTTCGAGGAGCTTACCAGCGTCGAGATCGCGTCGATTCTTGGCATCACGGAGTCCAGCGTCCGCTCCCGTCTGTTTCGTGCTCGCAACCTCATGGCCGAAATGCTCAACCATGCAAGGAGTATGCGATGAATCCCAATGCTCACAACCCGTCCACCGGCGGGGCCGAGCCCGGCTCCGCTGAGGAAACATTGCGCCTGATTGCCAGCCTGCCTGCTCCCGAGGGCTTGGAACTTCGTGTGCGCATGGGATTGTCCACCCACACCCAGCCCGGACGAGTTCTGGCCTGGCCCATGCCCATCCAGCCCGGCGGGAACTGGATGCGCGCCGCTGCCGCTGCCGCCATTGTTTTTGTTGTTGCGGGTGGCGGATGGGGTGTTTATTCGCGTGTGCAACCCGGGCCATCGGCCAAGATGGTCGTGCTGCCGCCGCGCGCCCAGGTGCCTGGGGGCTTTTCCAGTGCGGGCGCTATCCGCACGCCGCGCACGTTGAGCGGCCCCGTGCTGAAACAGCCGGCCGGGGTTTCCGCGCCTCAAGCCAATCTCTTCAGCAAGAAGCCCGCGCAGGCAGCGCGATCCGTGCACCGCTCGCCGGCCGCGCCCGGCAAAGCTGCCAGCCGGAAAGCCGCGCCGCCGGCGAAGTAGCTTAAGCTAGCTCCGGCAGGCGATTTACGCGCTCTTCGACAACGCGCGGATCAGCATCCCGAGCAGCGCCATGACCACCGCGCCCCAAAACGCCGGAAATATACCGCGCACGTTGAAGCCGCGCACGATGCTGGAGGCCAGCAGGATCATCAGCCCGTTGATGACGAGCAGGAAAAGACCCAGCGTCAGGATGCTCAGCGGAAAGGTGATGATCTTCAGGAAGATACCTAAAGTCGCATTCAGCAGCCCAATCACCAGCGACGCGATCAGGGCCGGCCACAGCCCTTCCACGTCAAAGCCAGGCACGATTTTAGAAACGATCAGCAGGGCGATCGCGCTCAACAGCCATTGAATCAGGATTCCGGTCATTCCATCGTCCTCCTTAAAGCGGCCGGGAGTTGCGTCTTTCGGTTGGATGCAAACCCTTCAGCCACAGTATGGTTTGCTGTGAAGGAATCAGGGTCTGCTGGCAGCATCTTCCATGCAACCAATTGCGGCTTGCCGGGTCCAACAAAGTATAGCTGGGCAAATAGAACCCGGCACCAAAGTGATTGTCCCGTAACGCATTTCAAATGTAGGCGATATCATGCGATTTCGAAAAATCTTCGGGTTTCTTGTGCTTACCGCCCTTGCGCTCATGGCGCCGCAGTTCGTACGTGCCGCTCCGGCCGCGACGGCTGAACAGGCAGCCAACCAGCCCGTGCCGGACGTTCGCCAGCTCATGATGGAGGTTGAGCAACACCAGAGGCAGCTTGAGAAGGTGCGCGAGAACTACACCTACACCGCCTTGATGACGATCCAGGACGTCGACGCCGGCGGCCAGGTCAAAAAGACCGAGTCCGTCGAAAGCGACGACTTCTTCGTCAATGGCCACCTGATTGAGCGCACCGTGAAAAAGAACGGTCAGCCACTTAGCGGCCATGACCTGGAAAAAGAGAACGCGCGCGTCACCAAGCTGGTGGAGAAAGCCGAGCAGACTCCCTCCAGCCAGAGGCTCGATCAGCAGACGGTCACCGTCGGCCGCCTGCTGCAGATCATGGATGTCAACAATCCCCGTCGCGAGACCTTCCGCGGGCGGCCGACGATCGTCTTCGATTTCAGGGGCCGGAAGCACGTCAAGACCCACGGCCTGGCCGAGGACGCTTCGAAGAAGCTACAAGGAACCCTCTGGATCGATGAATCCGACCGTCAGGTGGCGCATCTGGAGGTGAGTTTTGTGCAGGATTTCCGCATTGGCGCCGGTTTGCTGGCTACCGTCAAGAAAGGCAGTAACTTCAGCTTCGATCAGGCGCCGGTGAGCAACGGGTTGTGGCTGCCGACAGGCGCCGAAGGAAACATGCAGGCCCGGTTGCTTCTGCTCAAAGGCATCCGCCAGCACTTGGTCGAGCACGATTATGGCTTCAAGGTCTTCCAGGTAACAACCCAGCAGGCCAAACATGCTGAGATCGTTCCGCCAGCATCGCAATAGACGCCGATCCGTCTGCCCAAATCCATTCAAGTAAAGTGGAAGCATGTTCGCGCGCCGTCTTTCCGTCCAGCGGATCGATCCTGCAGGTCTTTGCCATGCCTGCCCCTTGCGCTGGATCGATTCCTTTGCCATGCGCAACTTCACCAATGACGCGGTCTTTGATGACACTCTGCCCGTTGCCGATGGCCTGCTCGAAGCGGGCCACCGAGTCCCCATCGATCGCTTGCGGGCGGCCATGGAGGACTGGTTTCGCCGCAAAAGTTACCTGAAGCCGGATGAGCGGCTGGGGATCTCCGAGGCGGAGCGGTAGGCCGTCGCTGTGTGCGAAGGTTACGCCTGCAGAACAGAGAAGGAGAGCGCGTCGCTCTCGGGGTGAGCGGAGCCGCCGTGCCATAACTGAAATTCAGCTTCGCGGCGGGCCTTCAGGCCGGCATTCACTGTGGCTCCGGCATGGTCCCAGCGGAGTAGTTGTGTACCGGCGGCCTGGTAGCGCCCGGCATTCAGCTCCTTCAGGAGCGTTGAGCTGGCCAATTTACCTGCGCCGAGATTGAAGCAGAAGTCCACCAGCGCATCGAACTGGCCCTGCGTCAGGGGGACTTCAACCATGCGCTCAACGGCTTGTTCGGCCTCCCGGATGTCCGCCGCCAGCAGACCGGCCGCCTGGGCCTCATCGATCCCTGCGGGAAACGACTCCGGATGCATGAGTCGATGGCCGTAGCCGATGGTCGGCAAACCTTCGGGGTCCAGATAGACGTGGTTGCGAAATCCCTCTGACCTCTTCAGCAGCTTCAGTCCCGCCGCGCTCAACTGCATGATTTTTCTGCCTCCTGGTCCATACGGCTTCAGCTTTCACGCTAGCAAGCAGCGGTGAAATTTTGCGCAAATGCGCTCCTGCGACGCCTGTCGGAGGCAGCGGTGAGTAGGGCGCGGCGATGCAAGATTGACGGTTCGGGCAGGGGCAGAGTCGGCTGCCGGAAGGGTGCCAGTCTGCCGCCCAGGGGCCAAATCCGGCCTCTTAACCGGGGAGAAAGGTCGATTTTGCACCAATTCTGGTGCAAATGATAAGCCCTATTGAATGAATAGATTACAGGAAATACTCCGCCATGCAGGCCTATTCACGGCGGAAATCTCGTCTCACCTCCCCGAAAGTGGGATGGAAATGACAGAAACATTAGTAGAATAGGCGGATGGTTATAAGACGGATTCTACGCAACTTGAGCGTGAATACTTCGCTGCGGTTCTGGCTGCTGGCGGTGGGTTCTTCGGTTGCGCTGGCGGCCGTGGTGGTCACGCTGTGCACGCGAACTGTGCTGGCGGACGCACTGCTTTCCAGAACCGCCGCGACCAGCCCCTCCGCCAGCCTGGCGGCGAGCGCGACGCCGGCTTCGCTGGCGTCTCAAGCATCTGGCTCCCAACGCTGGGCCAGTCAACTTCATGGCGTCGCCTCCTGGTATGGGGGTGTGTTCAACGGGCGCCGCACCGCGAGCGGTGAGCTGTTCAACATGTACGCCATGACGGCCTGCCATCCTACGCTACCCTTCGGCACGCTGGTTCGGGTGGTCAACCGCGACAACCACCGCTCGGTGGTCGTCCGTATCACCGACCGCGGCGAACTCTTCAAGGGACGGATCATTGATCTCTCCTATGGAGCCGCCAAAAAGCTGGCGATGGTCAAGCCGGGATTGGCTCCGGTCGACCTGAAAGTGCTCTCCCTGGGTGGATCTCAGACCGGGAAATAAGAAGAAAAGCGTGGGAATTCTGGCTCATCTCGACGGCCAGCCGAAGGGCTTGCCGGCGCATGATTGCGCATGCGTCATTTCTGCTGTTCCTCGCCCACACGCAACACGGCCAGGAAGGCTTCCTGCGGGATGTCGACCTTGCCGATGCGCTTCATGCGCTTTTTGCCTTCCTTCTGCTTTTCCAACAGCTTGCGCTTGCGGGTGATGTCACCGCCATAGCACTTGGCCAGCACGTTCTTGCGCAGCGCGCTCACCGTCTCGCGGGCGATAATCTTGGAGCCGATAGCTGCCTGAATCGCCACCTCAAACTGCTGCCGCGGAATGAGTTCGCGCATCTTCGAGACCAGCGCCTTGCCGCGCTCGTAGGCGTGGTCGCGGTGCACGATGATCGAGAGCGCATCGACCGGCTCGCCGGAAACCAGAACGTCGAGCTTCACCATCGGAGACTCCCACTCGCCGGCCAGCTGATAGTCCAGCGAGGCGTAGCCGCGCGAGATCGACTTGAGCCGGTCGTAGAAGTCCAGCACAATTTCGTTGAGCGGCAGCTCATAGGTAAGCAGGACGCGCGTGGGTGTCACGTACTCGAAGTTGATCTGCTTGCCGCGTTTTTCCTCGACGAGCTTGAGGATGCCGCCTACATATTCTTCGTTGGTGAGGATCTGTGCTTTAATGACGGGCTCGCGGATGGTCTGAATGTTGGTGGGCTCCGGCCAGCGCGACGGGTTGTCCACCTCCAGCACTGTGCCGTCAGTTAGCGTGATGTGGTAGCGAACGCCGGGCGCGGTGGTGATCAGGTCCAACTCGTACTCGCGCTCCAGACGCTCCTGGATGATCTCCATGTGCAGCAGGCCCAGGAATCCGCAGCGGAAGCCAAAGCCCAGCGCCGCCGAGCTTTCCGGCTCGAAGAAGAACGACGAGTCGTTGAGGCGCAGCTTTTCAAGGGCGTCGCGCAGCAGCGTGTGCTCGTGCGCGTCCACGGTGTAGAGGCCGCTGAAAACCATGGGCTTAATGTCTTCAAAACCGGGCAGCGCATGAACGGCGGGCCGCGCGTCGTCGGTGACGGTGTCGCCGATGCGGGTGTCGCTGACGTTCTTGATGGTGGCCGCGAAAAAGCCTACCTCGCCAGCGGAGAGCTGGCCGATTTCGACGGGCTTGGGCATGAGCACGCCCATCGATTCAATCTCGAAGCTCTTGCCGTTGGACATCAGGCGGATGCGCTGCCCCTTGCGCATGGATCCCTGCATCACGCGCGTGAGCACGATGACGCCGCGGTACGCGTCGAACCAGGAGTCGAAGATGAGCGCCTGCAGCGGCGCGTCGGGATCGCCGGTAGGAGCGGGCAGCCGGTGCACGATGGCTTCCAGCACTTCGGGCACGCCTTGGCCGGTCTTGGCGCTGACGGGGATGGCGTCGGTGGCGTCTAACCCAACAGCCTGTTCAATCGCCTCCTGCGTGCGCAGGATGTCGGCTGATGGCAGGTCAATCTTGTTGATTACGGGGATGATATCGAGCCCGTGATTGATGGCGAGATAAGCATTGGCAAGGGTTTGCGCCTCGACGCCCTGGCTGGCATCGACTACCAGCAGCGCGCCCTCACATGAGGCCAGTGAGCGCGAAACCTCATAGCTGAAGTCCACGTGCCCCGGCGTATCGATCAGGTTGAGCTGATAGGTATTGCCATCCTGGGCCTTGTACATCATGCGCACGGCATGGGCTTTAATGGTGATGCCGCGCTCGCGCTCCAGGTCCATGTCGTCGAGGATCTGGGCCTGCATTTCGCGCTCGCTCACCGCTCCGGTCAGCTCCAGGAGACGGTCGCTCAGCGTCGACTTGCCGTGGTCGATGTGGGCAATGATGGCGAAGTTGCGAAGAAAGCGTACGTCCATGCGTCCTTGGCGAATAAGAAGGAGATTGCAGGTTCTCTCTGCCCACCCCGCCGTGGCGGACAGGCGCAGCAAACCTCCCTGGCATAGCTTATCATCGGCATAGAGTCTTTCGCGGCCTTGCAATTGAGCACATTCCCTCGTGCGCCTTTGATTCGCGAGGGTGCTTGCGTTTTTACATGCGTATGTTTCGAAATCGTTTTCTGCTGCCGGGTTGTGCCCTGCTACTTTTTCCCTTGTCAGGGTGCACGCCTTCCCGGCCCACCAGCGCTCCCGTGAGCGCCCAACCTCAGGCCACGGCGCCTGCTCTGCCTGCGCCCACGCCGCCCCCGGCCGCCGCGCAGGCGGCATCCGCGGCAGCGACAGCCCGGCAGCAGCGCGTGAGCCAGCTCATCGCGCAGGTGGAGGCAGCCTATGCGCAGGGAGACGCGGATTACAAAAAAGGGCAGCTGCCCGAGGCTAAAGCGGAGTTCGATCGGGCCATCGACATGATGCTGAGCAGCGGCATCGACATCAAGGGCACGCCCCAGCTTCGAGACGAGTTTGACCGCATCGTGGACCAGGTGAACTCGCTGGAGATGGAGGCGCTCAAACAGGGCAACGGCTTTGCGCCGCAAGTGGAACCCACGCCTGCCGATGTGGCCAACGATGTTACGTTCAAGGTGGACCCCAATTTTGTGGCCAAGGCCAGGGCGGAACTGGCCACCACGAAGTCTGATCTTCCGCTGGTGATGAACGACTACGTGGCCGCCTTCATCAACTTCTTCGCCAATACCCAAAAGGGCCACAACACGCTGCTGCACTCTTTTCAGCGCGCCGGTCGGTACAAGGGGATGATTCAGCGCGTGATGGCCGAAGAAGGCGTGCCTCAGGATCTCATCTATCTTGCCGTCGCCGAGTCGGGCTTTCAACCGCGCGCCGTCAATCCGCGCTCGCGCGCCGGCGGCATGTGGCAATTTATGCCGCGCGGCAACTACGGTCTGACCCGCGACCGTTATGTGGATGAGCGCTTCGACCCGGAAAAGTCCACGCTCGCCTACGCGCGTTACATGAAGTTTCTCTACGATCAGCTGGGCGATTGGTATCTTGCCATGGCCGCCTATGACTGGGGCGCGGGCAATGTACAGCGCGCTGTCGAAAAGACGGGATACGCCGACTTCTGGCAGCTCTACCAGCGCCACGAACTGCCCGGCGAAACCGAGAACTACGTGCCGGAAATTCTGGCCGCCATTATCATCGCAAATCACCCCAAGCAGTACGGATTCGACGACATTACGCTCGATCCTCCGGTGCTGACGGATACCGTCACCATCAACTATTCCATTGACCTGCGCCTGGTATCGGATCTGGTGGGCGCGCCGGTGGATGAATTGGAGGCGCTTAATCCCAGTCTGCTGCGCATGGTGACGCCTCCAGATATATCCTTTGATCTGCATCTGCCCGCCGGCACAGCTTCGCTGTTCGAGCAGCGTGTGGCCGCGATTCCTGAAGATAAGCGCGACGCCTGGCGCTATCATCTGGTTACGCCCGGAGACACATTGGCATCGGTCGCGCGCGAATACCACGTACCGGAGGCGGCGCTCGCGGACGCCAATCAGTTGAGCGAGAGCGGTGGGATTCAAGGTGTCCAGGCGCTGGTGGTGCCGGTGCCGCCCGCTCCTTCCCGCCCGCTGCACACGATGCTCTATCGCGTGCGCAGAGGCGATACGCTGGTCACCATCGCCGATCGTTTCGGCGTTTCGCTGAGCGAGTTGCGGCGCTGGAATGGGCTCTCCGGCACCAGAGTGCGTCCCGGCCGGCGCATTCGCGTCTCCGCGCCGCCGGTCAGACGCTATTCTCGTACCTCTCACCGCCGCTCCACTGCTTCCAGCACGAAGGCACATGGGAAACCCGCATCCCGAAAGCCGACGGCAAAGGCCTCCAGCACTCCTCGTCACGCCACAAGCGCGTCTTCCAAGAGCAAGAAGACCGTCGCGAAAGAGAAAAATTAGCTGGCACCACATTACGTACTTGTGTTTTGCTAGTGTTTGCGTGCAAGCTATTCCTTAAATGGCTTCCGCAAGCGGAGTACGCGAGTCCGTTGCGCGAAGAGGGAAACAAGACACCGGCAGCGGCGAGCCGCTGGAGGCAATCGGATGGACGAAGTATTCAAGATATGCGCGATGAGTGGCGGTGAATCCGGCTCCAATCCGGACAAGCTGTATCCCGATCAGGTCGAAGACTTCGAAGACGAAGAAATCGAGACGGCCAGCATTCTCACTTCCTCCGACGACGATGAGGGGGCAGTCGAAGAGACTGTGGTCGAGGTCGTGGAAATTCCTGAAATGAAACCGGCCGTGAAGGTGGCCGCTGCGAAGAAGGTCCCCCGGAAGAAGGCTGCCAGAAAGGCCGCGGCGAAAAAGCCTGCGGCAAAAAAGGCGGCAGCGAAAAAGATTGCGGCGAGAAAGGCCGCGAAGAAGTCCGCCGCAAAGAAGAGCACAGCCGGCGCAAAGGGCGGCAAGGCCAAGGCCAGGAAGGCTGCGGCCGGGAAGCGTGCCGGCAAATCAACCAAGCGAGGTAAAACATTGGCAGTTAAGAAAGCAGCGAAGAAGGCGCCGGCCAAGAAAGCAGCAGCCAAGAAGGCTCCTGCAAAGAAGGCGGCAAAGAAGGCAGCAGCCCGGAAGGCTCCGGCCAAGAAGGCAGCGAAGAAGGCCCCAGCAAAGAAAGCGGCCAAGAAGGCTTCTGCAAAGAAGAAGTAACCAGGTAACCCAGGTAAGAGGCAACACAAGGCAAGCAAAAGAGCCCGGCTCGTGCCGGGCTCTTTTGCGTCTGGGACGTGCTTCCTACTCTTTCAATTCCTTCAGCGCCGCCAGCACCTCCGCTGAGTGAACCGCCGGGTCCACCTTTGTCCATACTTTTACGATCCTGCCCTGGGGGTCAATGAGAAAGGTGTTGCGGTCGGCGATGCTTACGCTTTTGAAGCTGCCCAGTGAGCCATACTCAGTCACTACCTTGTGCTGCGCATCCGACAACAGGTGGAAGGTCAGCCCATCTTTTGCGCAGAACTGCTTATGGCTGTCGACCGAGTCCACGCTCACGCCCAGGATCACGGCATTCAAGGCCTCGTATTGCTTCAAGTCGCGCTGAAAGTTGTGGGCCTCGATTGTGCAGCCCGTGGTCATGTCGCGCGGGTAGAAATAGAGCACCACCCACTTGCCACGAAAGCTCTTCAGCGAAATCTGCGCGCCTGTCTGAGATGGCAGCGTGAAAGCGGGTGCAACTTCGCCGACGATGGGCAACATCCCGGCAGCGTGAACCGTTACGAGCGACGCCGCGAGCAGGGCAGCCGCGGCAAAGGCCAGTCGAAAGGGCTTTCTCATGGAGACCTCCTGAGGATAACAACTTGAAAATAGGGACCAGGCGACGAGCGGCAGGGAACAGAAAAACCGGCTCAGCTGCTGCCGGCCTCCCCAATGCCGTCAGTATGATCGCGGAGAGGCAACAATGGCAATGCCCGCGTGGTTGGCGTGCTCCAGAAGCGTCTCACGATCGAAGAGCAAGGTGCGTCCGGCCTCGATGGAAAGGCAACTGGCTCCGGAGCGGATCATCGTTTCGATGGTCGCCACACCGATGACCGGTACGTCGAAGCGCATGTCCTGGTTGGGCTTGGCAACCTTCACTACGGTCAGCTGCCGTTCCAGGGTCGAGGCGTCGCCCTCCATCGAGCGCATCAGATGCCCGGCGCGTTCCACGGTTGCGTCCGTGCCCTCCATGGCTTCGACGGCGACGCAGGCCTGCGCGGCCACCACGACCGTCTGGCCGATGTCAAAGCCGGCGACGGCGCGCGCCACCTGGAGCCCGTACGCGATATTGCGGCGCTCCTCATCGTCGGGTGCGCGCCTGGTGAGCACGCCCTCCTGGGCCAGCAACGGCTCCAGGAACGCCGTGGAACTGATCAGCTCGATGCCCTCGTCGCCGAGCACCTTGGCCACCGCGCCCAGCAGCATGTCCGTCGAGCGCGTGCGCAGGCTTAGGAGCAGCTTGGCCAGACGCCAGTCGGGCCGTATGCTTGAGAAGATCTGCTTGTGCTTCACCTGCCCGGCCATTACAGCTCTTTGCACGCCTTCTTTGTGGAAGGTTTCGATGAGCCGCGACAGCTCGCCTAGCGAGAGCCAGTGCACGGTGACGCCCGGGTCCGCGGCGGCGCGCCGGTCCATCTCCGGATCAGTCTCTTCGCGGATGGCGGCGACCGCAACGGACAAGCCCTGCGCTCTCGCCGCATCGAGAAGCAGAAACGGGAAGCGCCCGTTACCGGCGATGAGGCCGAGCTTCATGCGATGCCCCGCTCAACTTCGCCGCGGATTTGCCGGCTCCTCGGTAATGTAAGGCTTCCCCCCGGGAGGAATGGCGGCGCTGAATCTCCCATCCTCATACGGGCTCCTACTTGATTACTCCGCGCTGGCTGCGTTCGAGGAACGACACCAGAACCGCCGCGTCCTCGCCTTCCATGGCGCGTAGTCTCTCGATGGCCTGCGTGGTGTTCAGCCTGGCCGCCAGCAGCAGCCGAAAGGCCTTTTGCAATTGTCTGATCCGCTCCGGCGTGAAGCCTCTGCGCTCCAGGCCGATTTTGTTGATCCCGAAAGCCTTGTTTTCCCGTCGCGACGAGGTCAGCGAGAAGGGCAGAACGTCCTGCGTCACGATGGTGCCGCCGCCGACAAAGGCGTACTGGCCCACGATACAGTGCTGGTGCACCGGGCAGAATGCGCCCAGCGTCACATGATCCTCGATGATGACGTGGCCGGCGAGCGTGGCGGCGTTGGCCAGGATGCAGTGGTCGCCCACCAGGCTGTCGTGGCCGATGTGCGCGCAGGTCATCAGCAGGCAGTTCGAGCCGATCCGCGTGACTCCGCCACCGCCCACCGTGCCACGGCTGATGGTCACGCTCTCACGAATGGTGTTGTCGTTACCGATGATCGTTTCGGTCGGTTCGCCCTTGTACTTCAGGTCCTGCGGAGCCACGCCCACCGAGCAGAAAGGATAGAAAACATTGCGTGCCCCGATGCGGGTGCGCCCGTCCAGCACCACGTGCGAGATCAGCGCGCAGTTCTCGTCCAGAACCACCTCGGGTCCGATGGTGCAAAAAGGGCCGATCGAACAGGATGCGGGAACCTGCGCTCCAGGAGCGATCACGGCGCTGGGATGAACGCTCACTCCGCCGTCTCCGCCACAGGAGCGGCGACTGCTTCCTCTGCCTGCGCATCCGGTGCGGAGGACGGATTTCCGTGTGCTCGCCGTTCGCGCTCACGCGTCACCACCTGGCAGGTGAGCGTGGCTTCGCACGCCAGCTTGCCATCCACGTAGGCGTGACCCTCGATGCGCCCGGCGCGCGTGCGGAACGAAAGCACATCCACCTCGATGCGCAATTGATCGCCCGGCGTGACCGGCCGGCGAAACTTGGCGCGCTCGATGCCGGTAAACACGACCAGCTTCTTGTCCCGGTCTGGGATCTCGGCCAGCATGATCATGCCGCCGGCCTGAGCCATCGCCTCAACCACAAGCACACCCGGCATGATGGGATAGCCGGGAAAGTGGCCCTGGAAGAACGGCTCGTTGATGGTTACGTTCTTGATGGCTACCAGTCGCTTCGTGGGCTCGAACTCAATGACCCTGTCGACCAGCAGGAATGGGTAGCGGTGCGGGAGAAAATCCAGGATCGCCTGGATATCAAACGTCATGCTCTGGCTCCAAAGAGCGCGTGCGGACGGCGCCGCTCAAGCGCTCCCTTGGATTATAACCAAGCGCGTATCCCGCATTACTTGCCTTTGATCCGCCGCGCAGTCGCGTCCACATCCCAGAAATCGGCCGGCAGATCCTGGTTGTACTTCGCGCCGGTGATGTAGTACTGCCGCACTGTTTCGCCGTTCTTCACAAGGCTAAGGGAAAACGGCGTGGGAAATCCGTCGATGGTGTGGTAGTCGTCGTACTCCACAATCTCAGTGTTTTTGTCCTTGTAGACCGGATCGCGCCATTGAAAGCTGCATTGCAGGGGCAGGTGGGTCTGGGAATCGGTGAGGATGGTGATGGCCTCATTTTGAGCTGAAATCAGAGTCACCTGGTCGGCCAGATGCCGCTCGGCCAGTTGCTTTCCGTCATACATCAGAATGGTTTTCGGATCTTTCATCCATACCTTCACAGCGGTCTCAATCGAGTGATCACGCCGCCGCAAAAACTCGTCCACCTGATCCTTCGGCAGCGCCTTTTTGCCGCGGTAGGTTACCTCCCAGCCTTGGCGCCCCACGAAGAACTGCACCACGTCGCGATGCTTGGTGAATTCGATGCGGTCGCTGTCCGGCCAGGCGTGGTAGTCGAAGTACGTGGTGGTGCCGAGATTGGGATTGCCGTGAAAAAATGCGGCGAACTTCCCGATCAGCTCCTGGTTCCTGATGTTCAGCCACAAGTCGCCGCCCAGCGCCTGCACCATTTCATCCAACACAGCGCGCGCCTGAGCCGCATTCTTGGCCGCTGCTTCGTCAACCGCCTGCGCACGGGCCATAATGGGCGCTGCTACCATCAGCACCGCCAGCGCTCCCGGCAAAACTCGCCATATCTTCATCGCTTCCTCTTATCCCACCAGTACGGACCCACCGTTGACGTTCAGCACTTCGCCGGAGATAAAACCCGCCAGCGGCGTGCACAGAAACAGAATTGGTCCGGCAATTTCCCGCGGGCTGGCAACACGGCCCAACGGAATTTCAGTTCGAATCTTGGCTCCCAGAGCCGGATCGCCTATCGTAGCCGCCGACATCTCCGTGTCCACCCATCCGGGCGCCACGCAGTTGACGCGAATCCCCTTGCGCGCCAGCTCGCTCGACAGGCTCTTTGTCAGACTGATCAGCGCGCCTTTGGTCACGGCGTAATCGGCGTGAAAGGCTTCGCCCCGCTGTCCGGCGGTTGAGCTGATCAGCACAATATGTCCTGCCGCCTGATCCTTCGCGGGTGGCGCCTGCCGCTCCATCTGCGCCACGGAGGCCTGCACCAGCCCGAAGACCGAATCCAGGTTGACGTCCAGCGTGCGCCGCCACTGTGCCTCGCCCATTTCCGCGATCGGCATGTCTTCGGGAGGCCAGATGCCATGGTTCACGACCAGCACGTCCAGCCGCCCGAAGACGGCAATCGCCGCCTCGACCAGCGCGCGGCCCTCCGCCGGCGTGCTCAGTTCCTGTCGCAGAGCCGCGCACATTCCATACCCGCCGCACTCGGCTGCCAGCACTTCGGCCCGCTCACGGGCCTGGTGGTAGCTGAACGCGACGCGCGCCCCGGCCTGCGAAAAAAGCCGCACCGTCTCCGCGCCAATCCCGCGCGAACCGCCGGTAATCAGCGCAACCTTGCCCTCCAACGATAAGGAAACACTCGCCATACGGCCCACGCTACTGCATTGCCTCGGAGGATGTCGAGAGCGGCAGCATGAGCGGGATTCGGAAGTTTCGATGGCGCGGGTGACATCCAGCGCGGCATGAACTGCGTCGAATATGCAGACGAGGGGTGGCTCCAGAAGATACCCCCTCGATGGTCCGCTGAATCCGAGCCGATCTCGCTGAGTGGCAAGGGGTGGAGAGACCGATCGGATCACATTGGCATGGGCCACTTGTCAGAGCAAGGGAGTACAAACCGGAGCGACAATCGCTTCAACCGAAGGGGGACAAGCATATGCCAGCGAACGTGGTGGAAAAACCGGCAATGGTCGAGGATGCCCTTCGCGAGGTCTCCAGGATCAAGGTGATCGTTACCGAGGCTGTGGAAGACGGTGTCCGATCGGCGATGCAGACGATGAAACGCGGGCGTTATGCCGCCGAAGACGCAATCGAGGAAGCCAGACACACGGTGAAGCAGAACCCGTTCGAGGCGCTGGGCATAGCCTTTGCCGCCGGAGTCATGATCGGGGGCCTGTTTGCCTGGGCTGCATGCCGCCGGCGTTAAGAGCGAACCCGGGTCATCGGATTGATATCGGGATCCCGTGGTGCCGATGCCCGGGGTTGAGTTCCGGAGGAAGAGAAAACGCGCGCGTGCGCGCTCAGGGTAATCCCTATTTATTCTCATTCCTCAATTGCCGCGGTGGAATTTTTACGACTCCACGCAAAAAGCGGTGAGAGGCGGCGACTCAGATTGCGCGGATCACTCGCGCCGGCAGCAGGATGACTGCTTTGACCAGTTCCAGCACCCCGCCGACCGCGACGCCTGCCAGCCGGAAGGGTAGCAGTAGAAGCCAGACCAGCGGATAGAGCAGGAGCGCCAGCAGCGCCAGCGGCCAGCACAATACCAGCAAGATGCACCACAACAGAAACTTCACCATCGTGAGGCGCCTCGCCGCGCCCGGAGTGGCCCACTCTTCGATACGCCACTGCGCGGGCGGCGGTTCCCTCGCTCACCGCGGTTTTCTCACACCACGCGCCGCCCCGGCCTTGTTCGGCTGAGTCAGTTGTTTTTTCGCTCGCGGATCAACCGGGACCGTTCCCTCTTGGGCAGGGCCAGCTCCGCTTTGGTATGCCGGGCAAGCCTTTCGTAGATCAGCGCGTGCGCCCGCTTCAGCTCCTCTTCGATCTCGAGTGGCCGCAGCGCGTCCCACCGCTCCAGGGCTACCCAGAATGCTCGGGCCAGATGCGGTGCCGGGATGATTCCCTCATTTTCCAGAAGTTCATGGAAGCGCTCTGCCCCGCAGTGAAACCAGAGCACGCCGGCTCCCACTCCCTCCAGGTCAGTCATCGCGAACATCTTGCCGCCGAGGTCTCGATCGCCGACCCAGTACACCAGGTGATGACCCCAGTTCAGGGTTTCGGTCACGTGCGGCAATCCCAGGCAAAACTCGCGGATCCGCTCGTTGTCCATGCGAAGAGTGTATGCCGGAACGCGCGCCTTCGCGAGAGGCTCCAAAGCCGGCCGCGGAGGCCGAAGATCGATTCCCCTATTCGAGCAAAGGATGGACCCTGCGAATGCGGTTCGCTGTTCTTGCTTTTCCCCCGTGGTTTGGCTATGATCCATAGATGCGTCCAGGGAGATCCCTGGATTGTCACGAGTACCACGGCTTTTGGGCCCGTTCGAGTGCGCCGCGCAGGATGTGAAAGATATGAATTGCGCGACAGGCGCCTCCGGGTTCCCCGCAACATGGGGCTGGCAAGAGCGGTGGGAGACGAGGATTGAATGCCAAGGAAAATCAGCAAGAATATTGCGAAGGCGCGCGCCGCTGTCACCAAGCCGGCGTATGCATTGCCCGAGGCCGTCGACCTGCTCAAGCAGGTGAAATACGCCAAGTTCGACGAGACTGTGGACCTGACCATGCGGCTGGGTGTGGACACGCGCCATGCCGACCAGATGGTGCGCGGGACCGTGGTTCTGCCTCATGGGCTGGGCAAGACCAAGACAGTGGCCGTGATTGCCACGGGCGATCGCCAGAAGGAAGCAGCCGAAGCCGGCGCGGACTTTGTGGGCGGCGAGGAAATGGTCGAGAAGATCCAGAAGGAAAATTGGACCGACTTCGACGCGCTCATCGCCACGCCCGACATGATGAAGGTTGTGGGTCGCCTGGGCAAGGTGCTCGGCCCCAAGGGTCTGATGCCGAATCCCAAGACCGGCACCGTGACCACGGATGTGGCTGCGTCGGTAAAGGAAATCAAGGCCGGCAAGGTGGAATACCGCGCCGACAAGACCAGTCTGGTGCATGTGCCTGTAGGCAAGTTGAGCTTTGCGCCGGAGAAGCTGATCGAGAATGCATCGACGGTGATTGGCGCGGTGGTGCGGAGCAAGCCGGCGGCGGCTAAGGGCAAGTACATCAAGAGCGTCACGTTGAGCTCCACGATGGGCCCGGGCGTTCCGCTGGATGCGGCGATCGTCGAGGCGTCGGGCAAGCACTAAGACAGGGTTCAGGTTTCATGGGGCAGGGATCAGTTGGTTCCATGGCCCTGCCGGCGTTGTGCCGGAGCCAGGCGATTTGGGATTGAGATGTGCGCCGGGACGGCGCGGGAAGAGCGAAGGCGGAGAAGGAGAGGCTTCAGTTTGGGGATTCTGGTCCCTGGACCCGGAACCCTGATCTCTGCCGGGGCGGAGCAAAGATATGGCAATTTCAAAGGCAAAGAAGGTAGAGAAGGTTCAGCTGCTGGCCAAGGAGCTGGAAACCTCCACGACGGCGATCATCGGCACCTTTTCAAAGTTGACCGTGGCCAAGGATTATGAGCTGCGCAAGGTGATTCGCGAAGCTGGCGGCAAGTACCGTGTGGTCAAGAATAAATTGGCCGCGGTCTCCAGCCAGGGCACCCGGGTCGAGGCTGCGTTGAAAGGGCTGAAGGGCGTCAACTCGGTCGCGTTTACCTCGGGCGATCCGGTGGCGCTGGCGAAGGTCTTCGCCAAGTGGGCCGGCGAAAACGCGGAGTTTGAGTTCAAGCTCGGCATTGTGGATGGCAAGCTGCTGAGCGTTGACGATGTCAAGGCTCTGGCGACGATGCCGGGCAAGGAGGAGATCTTCTCCAAGTTGCTGTTCCTCATCAATGCTCCGGCGCAGCGGCTGGCGACGGTTATCAATGCCACGGGCCGCGATCTGGCCGTGGTGCTGGGCCAGGGCGTGGAGAAAGAGAAGTTTGCCGCGGCGTAGCCGCGAGGTTGTCAGTGAGCAGTGGCTGGTTGAGGCGGAGAGTCGATCGTGGTGGTTGATAACTGAACACTGACCACTGCTTTTCAGGGATTTTGGCTGGGAAACGGGCGGAAAGGGCGCGAGTCTGGGCGCATCGGAAACTTTCAGGTTCTGCGGAACGGCCGGGAAATATCAATTCAAAAGGTTCTGATTGGAGAGGAAAATGGCGGATCTCGCACAGTTGGAAGAGCAAATTGTATCGTTGAGCCTGCTGGAAGCGGCGGCTCTGGTGAAGAAGCTGGAAGAGCGGCTGGGTGTTTCGGCGGCCGCTGCGGCCCCGGTGGTCGTGGCAGGCGCCGCAGGCGGCGGCGCGGCGGCTCCTGCAGTTGAGGAGAAGACCGAGTTCCAGGTGATCCTGAAGGACGCCGGCGCGAACAAGATCAACACAATCAAGGCTGTACGCGAGGTTACCTCGCTGGGCCTGAAGGAAGCCAAGGACCTGGTCGATGGCGCTCCCAAGCCGATCAAGGAGAACGCCACGAAGGAAGAGGCTGAGGCGATCAAGAAGAAGTTCGAGGGCGTCGCGACGATCGAGGTCAAGTAAGCCGCGAAGCTTGCATTGGCGACCGGGACGCGCTACGATAATGATTGCGCGTCTTTCCGGTCGGTCTCCGTATTTTCCTACGGAGAAGAGCGGATAGGTCGTTGCCTTAAGATTTGAAGATCGTGGAGTGGCACGCAGGCGTCCGAGGCCGGGGCAAAGCCAAGCCCCTTGGCTGCAGGTTCCGCAAAGAGGTTAAGTGCCATAGGGTCAGTGGATTATCTGGCGGTCAGGCGAGAAGTCCATTGACGAGAGTCGAGTGGCTGGCGAGCAGTAGAAGCGAGCTTTGGGATCGGCGAGAGTAGGGCAGGAGAATTCGGTTTGGGGCACTGGCGATGGGCCGCGCTCGTGAGGAATTGCGTCCTTACGGGCCTTTTGTGTCTCCCGGCGAGGGCGGTTTGAAGATTTTGTCCTTATATTCTTGCCTTCCATGCGGCGAGGTCTTGCTTTAGTTCACTCGTTTTGGCGGGTGCGGCTCATGCGCCCGCTTCTCTCCGTTGAGCGCAGTCTGGCGTACTCATCGGAGAAGGGGCAATGCCGGGGGTGCGCTTTGGGCGCGGCTCTCATGCGTATCATGCCTGACCTGGGTAATTTTCGGCATGCCTGGGGTTGAGCCCCGGGTCTGGCCGGAAAAGCGAACAGTGGCGGCTGGCCGTAGAGGTCTGCCAGTCCGGATTTATCGATCTTCTTTACCGTAATCAGCCGGCGCAGCGAGACTCGGGCGCCGGCCCGGCGAAACCACGACGGGTGGCTGAGCCGGATTGACGAGCCTCAGGAGTGAACATGCCCAACGAGAAGCGCGCGATTCGCAGCCGGCTCGATTTTTCGAAGATTCCCACCGCAACGCAAATCCCCAACCTGATCGAAGTGCAGCGCCGCTCCTATGAGCGCTTCCTGCAGATGGATAAGCTGCCCAATGAGCGGGATGACTCTGGATTGCAGTCCGTGTTTGTTTCGGTTTTTCCCATCACCGATTTTCGCGGCATCTCGCAGTTGGATTTCGTTGACTACTCGATTGGCAATTGGGAGTGCAAGTGCGGCCACCTGAAGGGCCTGCACCACCTGAGAACGGCCTGCGTGCACTGCGGCGCGATGGTGATCACCGATCCCTTCCTGCCGGGTGACGTGCTGTGCCAGAAGTGCGGCACCTATAACAAGAACACGCCGGATTTCTGCAATAAGTGCGGCGACCCGGTCAGTCTGCAGTTGAAGTACGACCAGCAGGAGTGCGAAGAGCGGGGCATGACCTTCTCCGCGCCCCTGAAGGTCACAGTGCGCCTGACCATCTACGACCAGGATGCCGAAACCGGCAACAAGACCATCCGCGACATTAAGGAGCAGGAAGTCTTCTTCGGAGACATTCCGCTGATGACGCCGAATGGCACCTTCATCGTGAACGGAACGGA
>JAJZVZ010000171.1 GCA_021846945.1 Acidobacteriota bacterium
TTTTTTGCGACACATCCACGAGCAGCGTTGTCCCTGGAGAGCCTGATGGCCACGATCTACATCGACGGAAAACCCTACGAAGCAGATCCCCAGAAGAATCTCCTGCATGTCTGCCTTTCGCTTGGCCTCGATCTGCCCTACTTCTGCTGGCATCCCGCTTTGAACTCCGTGGGCGCCTGCCGCCAGTGTGCGATCAAGCAGTTCAAAGACGAAACGGATAAGCGGGGCAGGATCGTCATGGCGTGTATGACACCAGCCTCGCCTGATACGCGGATTTCTCTTTTCGATCCTGAGGCGGTGGCTTTCCGAGCGGGGATTACCGAAGGCATGATGCTGAGCCATCCGCACGATTGCCCAGTCTGCGACGAGGGTGGCGAGTGCCATTTGCAGGACATGACCGTGATGACTGGACATGATTACCGCCGGGCTGCAGGGTATAGGAAGCGCACCTTCCGGAATCAGGATCTCGGTCCGTTTCTCAATCACGAAATGAACCGGTGCATCCAGTGCTATCGCTGCGTGCGCTTTTATCGGCAGTACGCAGGAGGTGATGACCTGAACGCCTTTGGTATCAATAATACGGTTTATTTCGGCCGCAACGAAGATGGCGTTCTCGAGAGTGAATTTGCGGGCAATCTGGTGGAGGTATGCCCGACCGGCGTTTTCACCGATCGCACGCTCAAGCAGCACTATACGCGCAAGTGGGATCTGCGGATGGCGCCTTCCATCTGCAGCCATTGCAGTGTCGGCTGCAATGTGACCATTGGAGAACGATATGGGATTTTGCGCCGGATTGTGAACCGCTTCAATAGCGAGGTAAACGGATACTTCCTTTGCGACCGAGGCCGCTTTGGTTATGAGTTCGTGAACAGCCCGGACAGAATCCGCAAGGCTCAACTCGATGGAGAAGTGATTTCAGCCGAAGCTGCGGAGTGGGAGCTTCAATCGCTCACTGCCGGCCGGGATGATCTGATCGGCATCGGGTCGCCGCGAGCATCGCTTGAAGCAAACTTCGCGCTGCGACAACTTGTCGGCGCCAATCGGTTCTTTGCAGGCGTTGAGAGCAAAGAGTGGGCGCTTACTGCGGCCATGATCGAGATTCTCAAGCGAGGGCCTGCGCGCTCTCCCTCTTTGAAGGAAATTGAGCATGCAGATGCGGTGCTGATTCTTGGCGAGGACGTGACCAACTCGGCGCCGCGGATGGCGCTCAGTCTGCGGCAGTCGGTCCGCCAGCAACCAATGGAACTTGCCAAAAAGCTGCGCGTTCCCCTTTGGATGGATGACGCCGTCCGCGAAGTGGTCCAGGAGCAACGAGGGCCACTCTTCATCGCGGCGCCTTTCCCAACGCGCCTTGACGACATTGCCGCCATTACTTATCGCGCAGCCCCGGACGATGTAGCGCGCCTCGGCTTTGCCGTGGCGCACGAGATCGATGCGAACGCACCGGCGGTTCCCGGGTTGCATGAGGAAGTTTACGCAATGGCGCGCGTCATTGCGGATGGCCTGAAGAAAGCGAAGCGGCCGTTGGTTGTCACTGGGTCGAGTTGTCGCAGTCTGGCGATAATGGAATCTGCGGCGAATGTGGCCAAGTCGCTCTGCGATTCCGGTTTACCATCGCTGCTCAGCCTGATTCCACCCGAATGCAACAGTTTTGGATTGACCCTTCTCGGTGCGCGTCCTCTTGACGAGGCGGTGGAGCGGACGGGAAAAGATCGAACCGTAATCGTACTCGAGAACGATCTCTATCGCCGCCTTCCGGCCAGGAAAGCGGATGCATTTCTCGAATCCGCCGCTCGCGTCATTGTTCTCGATCATCTGGCAAATGCGACCGCCGCAAAGGCCAGCCTGCTACTTCCGGCCGCCTCCGTTCCCGAGTCCGATGGCACGCTAGTCAGCAACGAGGGCCGCGCGCAGCGGTATTTTTCCGTCTTTCCGCACCAGACCGAGGTGCGCGAGAGTTGGCGATGGCTGCGTCAGGAGCAATGGTCTTCGCTGGACGAAGTGCTGACAGACCTCGCGAAGGAGGCGCCTCAACTGGCTCCGGTCGTCAATGCCGCGCCCTCATCTCAATTTCGTGCGGCTTGTGCCAAGATTCCGCGAGAACCTCATCGCGCGAGCGGACGCACAGCGATCACGGCCAATCTGACCGTTGTCGAGCCCAAACCGCCTGTCGACCCGGATTCCGCGCTCTCGTACACAATGGAAGGCTCGCCCCTTCAGCCTCCGGGCGCTTTACAGCCGTTCTTTTGGTCGCCGGGCTGGAACTCGATTCAGTCCGTGAACAAGTTCCAGAGCGAGATTGGCATGGCGTTGCGCCCCGGCGACCCGGGAGTTCGCCTGATCGAGCCATCGGGCAAGGGCGAATACTTCAGGCAAATTCCAACACATTTCGCACGGCGCGAGCGGGAATGGCTGGTCATTCTGATCGAGCACATCTTCGGTTCCGAGGAAATCAGCTGTCACGCTCCCGCCATCGCGAAACTTGTGTTCGAGCCGTACCTTGCTTTGAATGCAGGTGATGCCGACAGCCTCGGTGTGGAAGACCATGCGGGGGAAGTGGAGATTGAATTAGGCGGAGCGAAGTGTCGTCTGCCGATAAAAATCGTGCCCGATTTGCCTGCGGGTGTTGCCGGCATTCCGGATGGACTCTCTGCTGCCTTCGGCGAGATGTTTCCGGCCTGGCGCCGAATCGAGCGAGTCAAATGACGAGCCCTCATCCCATTGCGTCAATTATCGGCGTCCTGATTGTGGCGCTCAGCCTCTCCGCGTTTCTCATCTGGGTCGAACGAAGGCTTCTCGCTCTCTGGCAGGACCGCTACGGCCCCAATCGCGTCGGGCCGTTCGGTCTCCTGCAGGTCGTCGCCGATATGATCAAGATCTTCACAAAGGAAGATTGGATCCCGCCGTTCGCCGACAAGCCCGTCTTCGTCATTGCGCCTGCAATCATCATGGTTACGGTGTTGATGTCTTTCGCGATCATTCCGGTGGCTCCGGGAATCGTTGTTTCGGATTTGAATATCGGCCTGCTATTCGTTCTGGGGATGTCGTCGCTCGGCGTCTACAGCATCGTGCTGGCTGGGTGGGCGTCTGGCAACAAGTATTCGCTGCTGGGCGGGCTCCGCGCCGCGGCACAGATGATCAGCTACGAAGTCTTCATGGGGCTGTCGTTGATGGGGGTTGTGCTGCTGGCCGGCACCTTCAATCTCACCGGTATCGTCAAAGCACAGCAGAATCTCTGGTTCGTGATCCCTCAATTCCTGGGCTTTGTTCTGTTCCTGATCGCAGGCGTTGCTGAGGCCAGGAGGCTGCCTTTCGATCTTCCGGAGGCTGAGGCCGAGTTGGTCGCCGGCTTTCATTCCGAATACTCAGGCATGAAATTTGGGATGTTCTTTGTCGGTGAGTATCTGGGCATCACGCTGATCTCTTCGATGATTGCGGTGCTGTTCCTGGGCGGCTGGATGGGACCGTGGCTGCCTCCGGTCGTCTGGTTTCTGGTAAAGGTGTTTGCCTTTCTTTGCTTTTTCATTCTGCTGCGGGCCTCACTTCCCAGACTGCGCTTCGACCAGTTGATGTCCCTTGGGTGGAAGGTAATGTTCCCGCTGGCGCTGGCCAACCTTCTGGTTACCGGCGCAGTCGTTGTGGCGATGAAGTAAGGGAAGAGAAAGGAGAATGAAGCGATGCTGAGCGTGATCCGAACGATCTGGAACGTCTTCCTGCACACCTTTCATCGCCGCGTCACGATCCAGTATCCAGACAAGAAGTCGTATATGCCGCCACGCTCGCGGCACCGCATCATCCTCTCGCGAGACCCCGACGGTGGCGAGCGCTGCGTCGCCTGCCATCTCTGCTCCGCGGTTTGCCCAGTAGACTGCATCGCATTGCAGGCGAAAGAAGATGAGAACGGGCGCCGCTATCCGGAGTTTTTCCGCATTAATTTTTCGCGCTGTATTTTCTGCGGCTTTTGTGAAGATGCCTGCCCGACCTATGCGATACAGCTCACCCCGGACTTTGAGATGGCGGAGTACAACCGTCAAAACCTGGTCTACGAGAAAGAGGATCTGCTGATCGATGGGCCAGGCAAATACCCCGGCTACAATTTCTGGCGTGTTTCCGGCGTACAGATCGGGGGAAAGGACAAGGGGGAGGCGGAGAATGAGGCTCCGCCGACAGACGTTCACAGGTTGATGCCATGACGAATTTCGCACATATCGCCTTTTACCTTGCAGGCGCTGTGGCCGTGCTCGCCACGGTTCTTGCCATTACACGCCTGGTCGCGGTCCATGCACTGCTCTATCTGATCGTTTCCCTGCTGGCCGTGGCCGTGGACTTTTACATTATGGGCGCTCCACTGCTGGCCGCGCTCGAGGTCATCATCTATGCGGGCGCCATCGTGGTCCTTTTCGTTTTTGTGGTGATGATGCTGAACCTCGGAACACAAGCCCGCGAGACTGAGCGACTGTGGCTCACAGGACGCGCCTGGATCGGCCCCGCCATCCTCTCCGCGCTTCTCCTCGCTGAATTGATCTATCTGATTCTCCGTCCGCCGTTACTCGGCTCCCTGAGTGGCGTTACCTCGCCGAAACAGATTGCCATCGCGCTCTATGGACCGTACGTGCTTGGCGTCGAACTGGCTTCGATGCTGTTGCTGGGAGCGCTGGTCGGCGCCTGCCACCTGGGACGGTCTTCGCTTTCTGAAACGGAGGTGCAGCGGTGACAGCGATTCCGATGGCTGACGGGCTCATCCTTGGAGCCATTCTGTTTTCGCTTGGATTGGCCGGTCTCCTTCTACGCCGCAATCTCCTGTTCATCCTGGTTTCGATCGAGATCATGCTCAATGGCGCGGGCGTTGCGTTCGTCGCTGCCGGTAGCCGGTGGGGACAACCCGACGGAGAAGTCCTGTTTCTTTTCATCCTTGCAGCGGCGGCGGCGGAAGTTTCCGTTGGTTTGGCACTGCTGCTTAGGTATTTTCACCGCCGGCAGACGCTGGACGCGGAGTCCATGAGCGAGACGCGAGGATAACGATGCTTCGATTGCTATGGCTCGTTCCGGCTCTCCCGTTTGCGAGCTCACTCGTGCTGGCGTTGGTGCGCCTGCCACGAAGAGCCGTCGCATGGATTGCGACCAGCTCAATTGCCGCATCCACCATCATTTCTCTCCTCGTGGCTGGTTCTTTCCTGAGCACTCCGCCCGCAGCCTTCGCTTATACCGAGGCGCTGTGGAGATGGTTCGATGCCGGCAGTTTGCATCCTGAGATCGCGCTCTACCTCGATCCGCTGTCTCTGATCATGATGGTGGTGGTTGCGTTCGTCAGCTTCCTCATTCATCTCTATTCGACGGAATTCATGAGCGGCGACGACGGCTATAACCGCTTCTTCGCTTACATGAATCTGTTTGTCGCCTCGATGCTGACGTTGGTCTTGGCCGACAATCTTCTCCTGCTCTATCTCGGATGGGAAGGAGTCGGTTTGTGCAGCTACCTGTTGATCGGTTTCTGGTATCGCGATTCGGATAATGGCCGCGCCGGACGGAAGGCGTTCATCGTGACCCGGGTCGGCGATACGGCCCTGATGATCGGCTTGTTTCTCCTCTTTCATCGGTTAGGCACGTTGAATATCCAGGAGCTGATGCGACGCGCGAGCGAGCAATGGCCAATCGGTTCTTCCGCAGCTCTGGCTGCGGCGTTGCTGCTTTTGGGCGGCGCAATAGGCAAATCGGCGCAGTTGCCTTTGCAAACGTGGCTGCCCGACGCCATGGCGGGCCCCACCCCGGTCAGCGCCTTGATTCACGCCGCGACCATGGTGACGGCGGGCGTGTATCTGATCGCACGCACACATGTTCTCTATGCCCTTGCGCCTCAGGCACAATTCGCAGTCGCGGTCATCGGCGCAGCAACCCTGCTGATGGCAGGGTTCAGCGCGCTTACGCAGCATGACCTCAAGCGTGTTCTCGCTTATTCCACCATCAGCCAGATCGGGTACATGTTTCTTGCGCTGGGTGTCGGCGCATGGCCTGCGGCCATCTTCCATTTCATGACCCATGCCTTTTTCAAGGCGTTGCTGTTCCTTGGCGCGGGCATTGTTATCAAGTCACTAAACGATGAACACGACATCTTCCGCATGGGCGGGTTGCGCAAGCATCTTCCCGTCGCGTTCTGGACGTTTCTGATTGCCGGGTGCTCTCTCGCGGGACTGCCGCTGATTACCGCCGGCGCCTTCAGCAAGGACTGGATTTTGTGGGGAGCCTATGGTGCGGCCAACGGGAGCACTGGGCTTTGGGTCGCCGCCTTGACCGGAGTGCTCCTGACCTCTCTCTATACGTTCCGCATGATCTTTCTGGTCTTCTTCGGTGAGCAGCATAGCCAGGTCACGTACAGGCCGGGCAACGCTATGCTTATTCCTTGTCTGGTCCTCGCGTTTCTGTCGATTGTTGGCGGTTACATGAAGGCTCCGTTCGCTAGTTTTCTCGGAACGAGCCTTCCCTGGAATTCGAAAGTGGGTGCCATTCCGATCGGTGAGACCGCTTCTGGGGGCATTGCCGCGGCGGTCTTTTTCCTGGGCGTCTATTTAGCCTACGTTCTTTTTCTGCGCAAGCCGAACCTTACCATGGCTGTCGCCTCAAGCCGTGCCGGTCGAGTTCTCCATAGCCTTTGGTCTTCCGATTGGGCAATGGATTGGCTTTATGACCGGCTTTTTGTGCGTCCCCTGGTCTGGCTCGCAAACTCCGGAAAAAGCGATCTCATCGATGGCTTCTACTCTGGCGTGGCTTGGTTGAACAAGACCGCATGGCGCGGCGCCAGCCGAACCCAATCAGGACGACTGCGCTGGTACGCAGCCGGTATCGCGGCCGGATCCATTGTTCTCATTGCGGTGGTGCTTTTCCTATGACCCTCGTTTGGTTGCTTATCGTACTCATCGCCGGCGGCATTCTCTCAGGGCTGTTCGCCCGCTGGCACCTTGGGCTCAGTCGCTGGATTGCGCTTGCGGCGGTGACTTTCGACCTGATCCTGACTTTGATTTTGGCGGCACGCGACTTCGGCACTGCGCACCCAGTTGGCAATCAGTGGTTGGAAGAAGTGAATTGGAGCTGGATTCCGCAATCGGGGATACACTTTCACCTGGGCATCGATGGTCTGAGTCTTCTGTTAGTACTGCTCACGCTTTTTCTTGGCATTGTTGCGGTCGTGATTTCATGGACGGAAATCACGACCGCAGTGGGCATCTACCACTTCAACCTCATGCTGATTCTCGCCGGAATTCTCGGCGTCCTGCTCGCGCTCGACCTATTCCTCTTCTATTTCTCCTGGGAGCTGATGCTCGTCCCCATGTATTTCCTCATTTCCATATGGGGGCGCGAACGCCGTGCCTATGCTGCGATCAAGTTTTTCCTGTTTACGCAGCTGAGCGGTCTGTTGATGCTCATCGCCATCCTGGCCCTGTACTTTGCTCATCATCGGGCAACGGGCGTTTACACCTTCGAATACCAGGAGTTGCTCGGTGCGCAACTCAGTCCTCATGCGGCTATGTGGATCATGCTCGGATTCTTCGCCGCATTCGCTGTCAAGCTCCCGATGTTTCCATTTCACACGTGGCTGCCCGATGTCTGTGCCGAAGCCTCTACGGCGACAAATCTCGTGCTCGCCAGCCTAATGGCGGCTACGGCAGCGTATGCGATGATTCGCTTCCTCCTTCCCTTGTTTCCGGATGCGATACGTACGGCTGGTCCAGCAGTCACCGTACTGGCGGTGATTGGAATCCTCTACAGCGCCATCCTGGCATTTTCTCAAACCAACCTGATGCGGTTGATTGCATACGCCAGTATCGGTCACCTTGGTTTCGTCCTTTTGGGGATCTTCTCCGGCAATTCGCTCGCACTTCGCGGTGCAGTCGTCACGGTGATCGCCCACGGGATCAGCATAGGCGCCCTATTTCTAGTTGCCGGAGCACTCGAGGGACGGACGCATACGCGCGAGATCGGAGCGATGGGCGGCCTTTGGGATACCGTTCCCCGGTTGAGCGGCGTTGGGCTGTTCTTCGCATTGGCAGCGTTGGGGCTCCCCGGAATGGGCGACTTCATTGGGGAATTTCTCATTTTGATCGGGACGTATCAGGTTCACTTCGTTACGGCTGCTGTGGCGGCTTGTGGTGTTCTGGCAGCTACGTTTTATGCACTTCGCTTTGTGCAGTACGTCTTCCAGGGGTCAAATTCACATTTGTGGCATCTGCCGGATTTGTCCCCGCGTGAAGGGCTCTTGCTGGGGGCCATGATGGTTTTGCTTCTCTGGCTCGGACTCTACCCGCAGCCGGTATTTCAGACCCTAGCACAAGCCGCAAACCACGTTCCCACCCTTTGGAGATAAGTCTTGAGCACTGTTCACGTGATTTCGCTGCTGCCATTGCTAGTCATTGCGGCGACGTCTGTTGTGGTGCTTCTGGCAACAGCGATCCGGCGTAATCATGCGGTCTCATTCGGGCTCACGCTCCTCGGGTTGGCGCTTAGCTTCTGCTCCGCCTTCTTCACGCCTCCGAACCAGGTAACACAATTGCTCACGATGGACCGGTACGCATTCTTTTTTATGACGCTGATCACTGCAGCCAGTTTTGCAGTAACGCTGATGGCCTTTGGATACTTTGAAGCTCGGGAAGGAAGGAAAGAAGAATTCTACGTTTTGTTGCTCGTGGCAACGCTCGGCGCCATGGTGCTGGCTGCAAGCAGCCAGTTTGCCTCGCTATTCCTCGGGCTCGAAATTCTGAGCGTGGCATTGTATGCGCTGATTGCCTATTTGGGCGACCGCCCACCTTCGCTCGAAGCCGGGATCAAATATTTGGTGCTCGCCGGCTCCTCTTCCGCATTTCTGGCCTTTGGAATCGCTCTGGTCTATGCCGACCTTGGGGCTTTGGATTTCGTCCGGATTGGACAACTGCTTGGAATTCGGAAAGGCCTCGATCTAAGCCTACTATTGCCTGGCACAGTTCTGATCCTTACCGGGATTGGGTTCAAGCTGGCTCTCGTTCCGTTTCATATGTGGACGCCGGATGTGTACGAAGGAGCTCCTGCACCGGTCACGGCATTTGTCGCGACGGTTTCTAAGGGCGGCATGTTCGCACTGCTGCTGCGTTATTTCAGCCAGTCGGCAAGCTATCGCTTTTCACCGATCCTTCTAGTGTTGTCGATCATCGCCATCGCCTCTATGTTAACCGGTAACTTGCTGGCGCTCTTTGCAAACAACGTGAAGCGTATTCTGGCATACTCCTCGATCGCTCATATGGGCTATCTTCTGGTGGCATTGATCGTGAGTAACCGTCTGGGCGCGAATGCAGTGGCCTTTTACCTCGTAGCCTATTTTGTCATGACCCTCGGCGCCTTTGCTGTCGTCACCATGCTCTCCGGCCGGGAGCGCGACGCGGATCGACTCGAAGACTATCGAGGTCTGTTTTGGCGGCGGCCCTGGCTCGCGTTCGTCTTTACGGCCATGCTGCTCTCTCTCGCGGGCATTCCGCTGACTGCAGGTTTTCTTGCCAAGTTCTATATCGTGGCCGCGGGTGCGGAATCTCAAGCCTGGCTACTCATCCTCATCCTTGTGATCACAAGTACCCTCGGCCTCTTCTACTATCTGCGGGTTGTCACTGCCTTGTACGAGCATCCGTCCGGCAACACTCAGGTTTTCGAACCTCTCCCGCGACGGGCGCCGGCGGTCTCCTTGGTCCTGGCCGTGCTCGCAGTGCTTCTGGTTTGGTTCGGAACCTATCCAGCGCCGTTGCTCAAAGTGATTCAGTCAGCAATCGGCAGCATCACCTGAAGAGAGGAAGGTACACCATGGATACAGCGCTCTACCCTGAAGCTACGCCCGAGATTGCAAAAAAACGCGAGCAACTCGCTCATGAAACGTTAACGGCTTGGCGTGCCTTTAGTCGCCAGGCTTTTGCCGATGGCGCCCTACCCTCTAAGACGAAGGAGCTCATTGCCGTTGCGGTAGCCCACGTGACGCAGTGTCCATATTGCATTCGTTTTCACACCAAGGGGGCGCGAGCCAAGGGCGCGAGCGATAACGAGATCATGGAAGCGATCTGGGTTGCCGCAGAGATGCGGGCTGGGGCGGCAGTTGCGCATTCAGCGCTCGCAATCGATGCGATGAAGGAAAGCGCACCGTCCAAATAGAAGGCCGACTGCTGT
>JAJZVZ010000172.1 GCA_021846945.1 Acidobacteriota bacterium
CGAACCCTGGCCATTCGATGCCAGCTTGACGTTCACCGAATCCTTGACGCCCAGCGTCGGCAAAGTGGGATTATCCGGCAACTGAATGTTCTTCTGTACATTGATGGCCGGCTCCGCCGGGAGCGGAGGATTGATCACCGTCTTTACCTGCGGAGGCGTAATCGGGTCCTTCTCGATTTTGGGGAGTTTGCCTTTGCTGGCGTCGATAATGCTGTGATCGCCGCCGCCGCCGCCGCCGCCCGCCCTGTTTGCTTCCAAAGGCGCCTTGAAATCTCCCACATCCACATTCGTCGCGATCAACTGGGGCGCCACGGTCTGGACAATCTTCTTCCCCATGAAGAAGAGCACCACCAGGAGAATCGACACATTGACCGAGGTTGAGATGCCGACCGCCCAGGGATTCCGCTTCACCGCCATCCGGTCCGGCACCGGAATCGGCTTCGAGGTCAGCTCAAGGGGCGGTAACTTGGGCGGGAAGAAGACGTCGCGGATGCTCTCGTAGAGATCCGTCCAGATCGGCTTCTGCTCGAAGGCCTTCCCCAGGAGAGCGTCGAGTTCATGCCCTTCCGCGCGAACACCCTCATCGCCCTCAGCAAAAGTAGCGGTTTCGGGTTCCGGTGGTGGCTGCGTCAGAATATTGTCTGCCATAGTCGCTGCTGGCTCTGTTGCTCCGGTCGTACCGCGGGGAACTGGCCGACGGCTGCACCCATCCTACTATTATGCTTGACGACGCCTGTCCTTGTCTCGGAGCAGATGTCTTAGCTGGCCCGCACCGTTCTCCAACTCCCCATATTCCGGCGCTTCAGTGCTCCCATAAACAATAGACGGCGCAACTCCTGAAGTAGTTACCGGGAAATTTGCAGTTCAGAGATTTACACTAGAAATGAACAAATTTGCATCCATTCAGGGAGTGACGATGTCCCCTACGCCGGAGTTGAAGGCGACCCTTACTTTGCCGCAAACCGCCTTTCCGATGAAGGCCAATCTGCCGCAGAATGAACCACGTAGGCTGGCCCGCTGGGCCTCGCTCCGCCTTTACGAAGAGTTGCGCAAGGCCGGCCGCGGCCGGCCCGCTTATATCCTCCACGACGGCCCGCCCTACGCCAATGGCCCCATTCACCTGGGGCACGCCCTCAATAAGGGCCTGAAGGACTTTGTGGTTAAGTCCAAAACGATGGCTGGCTTCGATGCCCCCTATGTCCCGGGCTACGACTGCCACGGCCTGCCTATCGAAATCAAGGTGGACGAAGAACTGGGCCGCAAAAAGCTGGAGATGCCGGCCCCTGCAGTGTTGGATGCATGCCGCGCCTACGCGCAAAAGTACGTCGACCTGCAAACCTCCCAGTTTCAGCGCATCGGCTGCTTTGGCCGCTGGGATTCGCCCTACCGGACCATGTCGCGCGACTACGAGGCCCGCACCCTTGAGGCCTTTTACGGCTTTCTGGAAAAAGGCTTCGTGTACCGGGGCCTGAAGCCGGTTTACTGGTGCATCCACGACCAGACCGCCCTGGCTGAGGCTGAGGTCGAGTACGAGATGCACACCAGCCCGTCGATCTACGTGCGTTACCAGCTTACCTCCGATCCGGCGGCAATCGATCCCGCTCTGGCCGGCCGGCAGGTTTCGACCATTATCTGGACGACGACTCCCTGGACCCTGCCCGCGTCGCTCGCCGTTGCCTTCCACCCCGACTTTGAATACGTCGCGCTGGATTGCGCGACCGGCGTTTATATCGTCGCCAACGAACTGGCGGGCAAAGTCATCGCGGACTGTCGTCTGAAGAGCAGGCAGGAACCCAGCCACCCCGCTTCGGAAGGCGATATCGTGGCCCGCTTCAAAGGCTCCGCGCTTGATCGGGTCGCCTTCCAGCATCCCTTCCTCAACCGCGGCATCCTGGGCGTAGTGGCTACCTATGTCACGGCCGACCAGGGCACCGGCGCCGTCCACACCGCTCCCTCCCACGGCGCCGACGACTTCTACACCGGACAGCGCTACGGTCTGGACCCCACCTGCCGCGTCGATGCCGCCGGCCACATTCATGTGGACCCGTCCGCATGGCCGCTGGCCGCGCCGCCGCCATTCGACCAAATGAAAGTCTGGGCCGCAAACCCGGTGATTGTCGCCATGCTGGAGGAGTCCGGAGCGCTGCTTTCGGTCTCGGACCTGGAGCACTCCTATCCGCACTGCTGGCGCTGCCACAATCCGGTGATCTTCCGCGCCACCGAGCAGTGGTTTATCAGTCTCGATACCCCGATCAAAACCAGCCAAAAACAGGAAAAGAGCTTTCGCCAGCTCACAATTGACGAAATCGACAAGGTCGTATGGGATCCAGCCTGGGGCAAGGAGCGCATCACCAACATGATCGCCACCCGGCCCGACTGGTGCATCAGCCGCCAGCGCATCTGGGGCGTGCCCATCGCGGTCTTTATGTGCGAGGAGTGCGGCTGGCCGATCATCGACTCCGCCCTGAACCGCAGGATCGTCGATCTCTTCGAGCGCGAGGGCGCCGAAGCCTGGCATACAACGGATGTGGCGTCGCTGCTGCCCGCCGGCGCGGCATGCGCCCACTGCGGCAGCGCAAAATTCCGCAAAGAGACGGACATCCTCGACGTCTGGTTTGACTCCGGCACAAGCTGGTTCGCGGTCTGCGAATCCGATCCGGAGTTGAAGAATTCATATAAGGCCTTCCAAGAGGAGAGCAATCCAAAGGTCCTGTACCTCGAAGGCGGCGACCAGCATCGCGGCTGGTTCCATTCTTCCCTGCTGACCTCGGTTGCCCTGCGCGGCTGCGCGCCTTACTCTCATGTCGCCACCGCCGGCTGGACGCTCGATGAACTGGGCCGCGCCATGTCGAAATCTCTTGGTAACGGCGTGGATCCGGTGGACATCGCGGAGCGGATGGGCGGCGAAATCGTCCGCCTCTGGGTCGCCTCGGTCGACTTCCGTGAGGACATGGCCGCCAGCGAGAATCTGATGCAGCGCTGCGCGGATCTCTACCGCAAGCTGCGCAACACCTTCCGCTTCCTGCTGGGAAACCTGAACGGCTTCGATCCGCAGCGCGACCGCGTGGCGGAGGCCGACCTGCTGCCTCTGGATCGCTATATGCTGGCCCGCACGCGCGACCTGGCCGAGAAGATTCTGGGCTGGTATGAGGCCTTCGAGTTTCACCGCGTCTACCACGCCGTGAATGAGTTCGCCATCGTGGACCTGAGCGCCTTCTACCTGGATGTGCTCAAGGACCGCATGTATACCTTTGCGCCAACCAACCCGGCCCGCCGCTCGGCGCAGACCGTGCTCTGGCAGATCACTGAGGCGCTGGTCCGGCTGGTCGCGCCCATCCTCAGCTTTACCGCCGACGAGGTCTGGGAGCATCTGCCCGCCGTCGAAGGCCGCCCGGTGTCGGTTCACCTTGCGCTGTTTCCTAAGCCGGAAGAGATCTTCAGCGAAGATCCCGCGCCACTGATCGAAGAGTGGAAACGAATCTTCGTTGTGCGTGATGCGGCTTTGGTGTTACTTGAGAACGAGCGCCAGGCAAAGCTGATTGGCAAGAGCCTTGAGGCGCAACTGAAGATTACAGCTTCAGGGGATTTTCTAAGTATCCTTCAGCGATACAGAGACGGTCTCAAAGAGATCTTCAACGTATCGGATGTCACGATTTTGGAAGGTCCGGAGTCAATCGTTCCGCTCTCCGCCAGCGGCGCCAAGTGTGCCCGCTGCTGGAACTTCATGCCTGAAGTTTCCAATTACGGCATCTGGGAGAACGTCTGCACACGCTGCCATGGCGCTCTGCACGAGATGGGCATCGCGCCGCCGCAACCCGCGGAGGCCGCCCAATCATGAGTGCTGCCAGCTTTACTCCGCCGCGCCGTCTGCCCTGGTTACTGCTGATCTCCGCGCTCGACTTCCTTGCTGATCGCCTCACCAAGAGCTGGGTTGTGGCCCACATCCCCATCGGCGGAGCCATTCCGGTCATCCCGCGCGTGCTGCGCATCACCCACTGGCTCAACGAGGGCGCGGCCTTTTCGCTCTTCGCCGATTCGGCCTCGCCGCACGCGGTACGCTGGGGGTTGATCGCCTTCACCCTGCTCGCCGCGCTGGCGGTCCTGATCGCCATGATTCGTCTGGGTAGCCGCTTCACGCTTACCACCGTTGCGCTGGCGCTCATCCTTGGCGGTGCCCTCGGCAACGTCCACGACCGCATCGCCTACGGCTCTGTCGTGGACTTCATCGAAGTCCACATCTTCACCTATCACTGGCCTGACTTCAACGTCGCCGACAGTTCCATCGTCACCGGAGCCTGCCTGCTGCTGCTCGATTCCCTGCTCCCCGACAGGCACGCGGAGCCGGCTTCCTGAGAGCCGCGAGCCGCGTTCAGCGTCCGTAGGTTCCCATCAGCTCCGCCTGCGACAGCACATGGCTTTTCATCGCGGCTTCGAGCTGGCTCCGGGCGGAGCCGGCCTTCAGGTCGAGCCGGGTATCAAGCGCATACAGCCTGAAAAAGTAACGGTGAGGCCTGCCCGGCGGCGGACACGGCCCGCCATAGCCGATTCGGCGGAAGTCGTTCCTGCCCTGGCGCGCGCCATTGTCGAGCACGTCCGAGGCCGGCACGCCCTCCGGCAAAGCCGTTGCCGAAGCGGGAATGTTCCAGATGATCCAGTGCGTCCACGTGCCCATCGGCGCATCGGGGTCGTCCGTGATGAGCGCCAGTGATTGCGCACCTGCCGGGACTCCGCTCCAATTCAATGCGGGTGAGAGATCGGCGCCATCGCAGGTGTACTTCTTCGCAATCGCCCCGCCATTCGTAAATGCCGTGGTTGTCAGAGCAAGGGACATAGCATTGCCTCCGCGCATTTCATCGTGACTGGATTTCGCCTCGACGACGGATACGCTTTCCCCGGCGGAACCCGGCCGCTTGCAGCTGAATACGTTCAGCAGCGCCACGCCTGTGAGAGTCAGCAGCGCGCATCGAAGTACCCATCGATTCTTCCGCATCTTCAAACTCCAGCGCAGTGTATGTTACCACCGTCCGCGCCCACACGTGGCCAATTACTCCCTCAAACGACGCTCTCCGGATGCTGTTGCATCGGCGTGAGGCAGGTCACATGCAACTCCAGGGCGCCTGCCTGATTCTGTGCGTACCCTGTTGAGGCCGAGGCGTTCGCCTAAAATGTTGAAGTCGGATGAATCTCTCGCAAATCCAATTCAGAGCTATACCCTCGGCCCACACTACCGGCTTTCACACAGCGCCGCAAGGCCATCGCGCCGGAAATCCTTACCAACCTACGAGGATTGCATGAATATTCGCATAGCCGCATCGCGGATGCGCACATTAGTCTTGGCAGCCGCCGCATTTGGTTTTCTTCTGCTTGCCACCGTTCAACCCTCCAGCGCTCAGCGCCTGCCCACCACGGTTTTTCCCGAGCGCTACGCACTCAAGCTCGCGCCCGACCTCAAAACGGCCACTTTCACCGGCGTCGAGTCAATCGACGTAACCGTGAAAGAGCCGGTCAACGCGATCACACTCAACTCCGCCGAGATTGCCTTTCAGTCCGTCACAATCTCCGCAGCTGGCAAGACCCAAACAGCAACCGTCTCGCTGGACAAGCAGAAGGAGCAAGCCACCTTTACTTTTCCTGAGCAGATTGCCGCTGGCAAGGCGACCCTCTTCATTCACTACACCGGTATCCTCAACAATGAGCTGCGCGGCTTCTATCTCTCCAAGGGCGACCACCGCAATTACGCCGTGACCCAGTTCGAGCCCACCGACGCGCGCCGCGCCTTTCCGAGCTTCGATGAGCCGGCGTTCAAGGCCGCCTATGATGTGACGCTGGTCGTCGATAAAGGCGACACCGCCATCTCCAACAGCCCGATCGAATCGGACACGCCTGGGCCGGGCCCCGGCCAGCACACGCTCAAGTTCTACCCCACGCCGAAGATGTCCACGTATCTGGTCGCGTTCCTGGTAGGTGATTTCCAGTGCACCTCGGGCGCGCAGGATGGTGTGGCCATCCGCGTCTGCGCCACGCCCGACAAGGTTCACCTGACGAACTATGCGTTGAGCATTGCCGAGTATGTCCTTCACTACTACAACAACTACTTCGGCATTCCGTACCCGCTCAAGAAGCTGGACCTGATCGCCATCCCCGACTTCGAGGCCGGCGCCATGGAGAACTTCGGCGCTATCACGTATCGCGAGACTGATCTGCTGCTTGATCCCACAAACGCCTCCGTCGGCGCCAAGGAAAATGTGGCGCTCGTCGTCGCGCATGAAATGGCGCACCAGTGGTTCGGCGATCTGGTAACGATGCAGTGGTGGGACAACATCTGGCTGAACGAAGGCTTCGCCACCTGGATGGAGAACAAGCCCGTAGCCGCCATGCATCCCGAGTGGGACGTGCCGCAGATGGTTGCAGCCAACGAGGACGGCACGCTCGACACGGATGCGCAGCCCACGACGCGTCCGATTCGCGCCAGAGCGGACACCCCCGCCGAAATTAACCAGATGTTCGACGGCATCGCCTACGGCAAGGCCAGCGACGTTTTGCTCACGGTCGAGAACTACCTTGGCCCCGAAGTCTTCCGCAAGGGCGTGCACGCCTATCTTGAGGCGCATCTTTACTCCAACGCCACGGCGCAGGACTTCTGGAACGCCGAAACCGCGGTCAGCCACAAACCGGTGGACAAGATCATGGACTCGCTGGTGACCTTGCCGGGCGTGCCGATTCTTACTTTCGGCAAGCCGGCCAACGGCAAAGTCTCAGTCAGGCAGGAGCGGTTTTTCCTGAGTCCCAGCATCAAGCCGGACCCCAACCAGAAGTGGACCCTTCCAGTGTGCTTCAAGACGGAGGCTTCTGGCGGCCAGCGCTGCGAGGTTTTGACGCCTGCCAGCTCATCACTGAAAGTGCCTTCCGCCAGCCTCTTCTTCGCCAATGCCGGAGGCAAAGGCTACTACCGCAGCTCCTACCCGCCGAGCGTCTATGCTGACCTGGTGGCACACGTCGAAACCGGTCTCACGCCCGAAGAACGGATCAGCCTCATCGGCGATGAGTGGGCGCGAGTGCGCGCCAACAAGGCCACGGCAGGCGATTATCTCGATCTGATGGAGGCCATCAAGGCCGATCCGGATGCCGCGGTTCTCGGGGATGCCCTCACCGGCGTTGATGCGATTGCCGAGCGCGTAGCCGCTACGTCCGAAGAGAAGGCAGAACTGGCCGCCTGGATCCGCCGGACCTTCGAGCCGGAATACGCCAGGCTCGGCCCGCCCTCCGCGAGCGACTCACCGAACACACGCGAACTCCGCGCGCACCTCTTCGGCATCCTTGGTTACTACGGCAAAGACCCGGCCGTCATTGCCGATGCTCACCGGATGGCCGAGCAGTATCTCGCCAATCCTGCCTCCGTCGATCCCACACTGAGCCAGGCGGCGCTTGCCATCGCGGCCCGCAACGGCGACGCGGCTCTCTACGACCAGATGCAAAAGCTCTATGAAACCTCGACCAATCCCGATCTTGCCGAGAATGCCCTGCGCCTGCTGGCGCAGTTTGAGAACCCGGCGCTGGTCGAGCGCTCGCTCAACTACGATGTCTCCGGCAAGGTCCGCAACCAGGACGCCGCCATTCAACTGGCCATCGCCCTCGCATTACCAGCATCCCGAGACCTCGCGTGGAAGTTCATCCAGAACAACTGGGACAAGGTACAAGCACAATTGACCACAACAATGGGCTCGATCCTGGTCGGCTCGTCGGGCAGCTTCTGCTCCGCCGATGCCCGGAATAATGTGCAAAGCTTCTTCGACACGCACAAAGTGCCGGCATCCAGCGTAGCGCTGACGCACGCCATCGAGCGGATCAACGGCTGCATCGAGCTGCGCTCGTTGCAGCAGCCGCACTTCCAGCAGTGGCTGGCGAAACAGCCGAAGTAACCGGCAGCCGGCTTTCGCTTCTCTGAACCATGCGCCCACTTTCACCGCCCCGATCGCGGCTGAAGTGGGCGCGCTCATTTAAGCCACGGTCCAGTAGACAGCGAACCGCTGCCAGCTCTGGTTGAGCGGCTTGAAGGTAACCTCCTGCGCCTGGCCCACCGTGCGGAAGGTTAGCGACTGGCCGGGGACCGGCTTAATCCACTCGCCCGGGTCAGCGCCCTTGGCCACCAGCCTGGGCACGTCCACGGGCAGCGCCTTCGCAATCTTCGGTCCGTGGTCGTGCTGCAGATCCTCGGGGAGATCCTGCTTGGGAAACTGCCCGGCCAGAACCAGCGGCCCGTAGAGGAATGCCTGCTGCGTGGGATCGTCGGAGAGCGGTTCGGCGGTGATGCGCATCGGCATGGTCAGCTCCACGCGGTCTCCGGCCTTCCACGTGCGCGTCAGGGTCAGATAGCTGCCAGGCGTGCCCGCTACCTCCAACGGCTTTCCGTTCAGCATGACCGTATTTTCCGCCGTGGTCCACGCCGGAATGCGCAGGCGCAACGTCCACGGCTGAGCAGGGCTCGACTCAACCGTGAGCATGGTGCGATCCGTCTCAGGAAAGCTGGTCGTCTGGCGCAAGCGCACGCCGCGCGCGCGCCAGTTCACTTGCGACGAAAAGTACAGATTCACATACAGCGAATCGTCATCGTGGTAGTAGATGGTGTTGTTCAGCTTGGAGTACTCCTCGACGCCGGTGCCCGTGCAGCACCAGAAGCTGTCGTCCTCAGTGCAGGGCGACTTCCACGCCGCCGGCGCCAGCGAGAGGAAGTAGATGGTGTGTCCGCTCTCCGGCTGGATTGTTCCCAAGCGGTGATTGAGCAGGTTGCGCTCGTAGTATGCCATCAAGCGCTCATCGCCATTCCATCCGTAGAGATGGCGCGTCAGCTTCATCATGTTGTAGGCGCAGCAGCACTCCTGATGGTTCGGGCTCATATGAATCTCAATGCCCAGATGATCGGGCTGGACCAGCCAATGTTCATCGTTGCTGGCGCCGCCCGTGGCGTACGTCCGCGCCTGTGAAACCGTCTCGAAGAAGAATCGGCTCACATCTCCGAAGCGGTAGTCGGAGCTGAGCTCATAGCGCCGCGCCGCACCGATTACCTGCGGCACATGCGTATTCATGTGGAGCCCCTTCAACTCGTCGCGCCGCAAGGCCAGCGGCGTGAAGAAGATTTTCTTCGTGAAGCGGTCGCCCACGGTCGCCCAATGGTCGTTCCCCGTCACGGCGGCCAGATTGTAGAGCACTTCGTTCATGCCGCCGTATTCGGTGTTCAGGATCTGCTGCATGTGCTCTTCCGTCTTGTCCGCCGTCCACGCATCCACCCATCCTGAAAGCTTCACCAGCACATCGAGCGCCTGCTGATTGCCGGCGAGCGTGTTCATGTCGAGCAAGCCGGCCATGATCTTGTGCAGCGTATAAAACGGCGCCCACACCTTCTCGCCCCGGTCGAGCCGGCCGAAAAACTCGGCCGGAAAGGCGCTCACATAGCCGTTGTCATTCAGCTTCGCCTGGCACTCGGCGATACCGGCCACCAGCCCGTCGCCTTTAGCCTTTACCTCGGCATCGTGCGTGGCGCCATAGAACAGCCCGCAGGCCGACATGGTGTGCCCCACGAAGTGGCCGCGCAGCTCACAGCTCGGCGCCTCCCAGCCGCCCAGCGGAGTGGCGCTCGACGGCAGCCCGGCGTTCACCCTGAAGTTATGCAAAAGACGGTCGTTGGGAATCCGCACGATGAAGCCGCGGTTCCAGTCGCGCGTCTTCTGGAGCGGTCCCGGTTCCAGCGTCACCTCATCCAGAGCGAAGGACTGAAGGCGCGGCCGCATCTTCTCGCGGGCAAAGGTCAGCGGCTCCGCAAAAGGCTCCGCCTCCTGCGCAGACCAGCGGTGGTTTTGCGCGGGCGGAGTCTTCGGCGCCTGGCTGCCCGGAGCCTGCGCCGGCATCGCCGCGGCTCTGCCCAGCTCCGCCGACGCGGCCGCCAGCCCAATCGGCGCCAGCGCAAGGCTCTTTGTAAACGACCGCCTGCTCAGATGATTTTTCCGGTTCATCCTGTCCCTCCCGAGTAAACGCTTTCCACACAATTTTCGCACAGGATGGGCCAAAAGCGGCAAGCCGCCAGATGCCTCTTATGGGGAACCCGCCAGCCCGCTCTACATGCTCCTGGCCGCGGTCAATGTCGTGCTCCAGCTGCCGTCGTCCGTGCC